>JAYVFX010000634.1:0-6618 GCA_043772795.1 Deltaproteobacteria bacterium | reverse complement strand
CGTCTGGTTGGTCACAAACAGATCGTCACCAACGAGCTGCACTTGTTTGCCCAGTTCTCTCGTCAAGAGTTGCCATCCTTCCCAATCATCTTCGGCGAGGCCATCCTCAATGGAGACGATAGGATATTGTTTCGTCCATTGGGCATAGAGTGCCACGAGATCAGCAGCGCTGCGTGTGAGGCCACCAGATTTGCGGAAGACATAGGTGCCGTTCTCATACAGCTCCGTGGAAGCAACGTCCAATGCTAACGCGACATGTTTACCGGGCTGATATCCGGCGCGAGTGATCGAGTCGATTAAGACGTCGAGGGCTTCTTCGTTCGAGCGTAAATCCGGTGCAACGCCGCCTTCATCGCCAACCGCTGTCGTCAACCCCTTATCTTGCAGAATGCGTTTGAGGGTAGCGAACACTTCCGCACCAATGCGAAGCGCCTCACGAAAAGATCGTGCACCAACGGGAACGATCATGAATTCCTGAATGTCGATATTATTTGTGGCGTGTGCGCCGCCGTTCAAGACGTTCAATAGCGGAACTGGCAGCGTGTTGGCATTGCGTCCACCTAAGGAGCGATACAGTGGGACCGCTGCGCCTGCAGCCGCAGCTTTGGCGATTGCTAACGAGGTAGCAATCAAGGCATTCGCGCCGAGGCGTTTCTTATTAGGGGTGCCGTCGAGATCCAGTAAGGTTTGGTCAAGCTTCTTTTGGTCGCTTGCATCTTTGCCCACTAAGCGTGGGCCGATCACTTTATTAACGTTATCTACTGCTTTTTGCACGCCCTTACCGCCATACCGCTTGTTACTGCGGTCGCGTAGTTCCCATGCTTCGTGCGTGCCAGTCGAGGCTCCCGACGGTGCGGCAGCGCGCCCTATGGCACCACCTGAGAGTATAATGTCAACTTCAATCGTAGGGTTGCCGCGGCTATCAATCACCTCACGAGCGATTACTTTTTTGATCTTCATTCTCTACCCTTTCTCTGCAGATGTAGGTGCAGTTCGTTGCCCTGTCCAGAGCAAACACGTATGATACCCATTCTACGAAATATGCGCACATTCAGAAAATTGTGGCTACCGACGCTTCTTGTTCTTTACGTGTTCTTGGCGTTTTCTACGGCGGTCGGAGAACATGGGTTTGTGCATCTCTGGAAGCTGCGCCAAGAGCAACAGACGCTTGAATCCGAAGCCGTCGCGCTTTTGCAAGAAAACAAAGATCTTCGGGATCGCATTGCTCAATTGCAAAAAGACGACGGCTATTTGGAAAAAGTCGTTCGTGAAGAATTGAAGTTCGCGAAAAAGGGGGAGATTGTCTATCTTTTTCGTAATCCGTCTGAACCAGCAGAGCGCTAGTGCGAATACACAGAGGGGAACAGAGCTTTGAGACTCGCCTCTGGTTCAACTGGTTGAGTCCTAATAGCAAACCCGGATTTATGCGTCTTCGTCTCCGCCTCCACCTTCAGTGAAATCCTCATACTCATCAGGATCCATGAGGTCTTCCAACTCGGACTTGTCGCTCAGCTCAATTTCGAGCAGCCATCCTTCTCGATACGGATCTTCATTGACGAGGGCTGGCTGGTCTTCGAGGTCTGCATTGGTGGCGGAAATTGTCCCACTGATGGGGGAGATCAGATCCGAAACGGTTTTGACCGATTCGATCTCTCCAAAGCTCTCTCCGCGCTCGATGACATCTCCGACATCTGGCAGTTCAACTGCGATAACTTCTCCGAGTTCGTCCTGCCTATATTCAGAGAGACCGACCTGGGCGCGTTTCCCCGAGACCCGCACCCACAGGTGGTCTTCGGTAAACTTGAGATTCTCAGCCATGATTCCTGCTTGCCTCCTGAAGTCAGTTGTTAGCGAGATCGTCTCGCTCTGTCAAGAAAAATTTGTTAGCGGTTCGCTTCTCTACGAAAAAGCCGCGGAGTTCTCCTCGACGTTACCAGTCCCTGCTCCATTTCTCCAACGATCTGTCGTGCTGCCTCGCGAGGATCTTTGGCGTCGCGAATCGGTTTGCCAACGACCAAATAATCTGCACCAATATGTATGGCTTCTTCTGGCGTCAAGACCCGCTTCTGATCATCCCAGCCTTCTCCCTGAGAGCGCACGCCTGGGACGACCAACAGGAGATTCTTGCTACATTCGCGACGAATACGGGCGATTTCCATCGGCGAGGCCACTATCCCATCCATTCCTGCCTCTTGGGCTAACTTGGCTAACCGGACGACTTGATTCTCAACTCCAGTAACGACGCCCGTGCGTTTAAGGTCATCTTTGTTGAGACTTGTGAGGACAGTAACGGCGAGAATCTTCGGACGCCGAAGGCTCTCTGTTTTGCATACTTTATTCACATCAAGCAGAGTCTGACGCATCATCTCCGAACTGCCCGAGGCGTGCAGGTCGAACATGCGCACGCCTAATCGTGTGGCCTCGACCCCAGTCCGTGCAACCGTACGTGGAATGTCGTGAAACTTCAGGTCAAGAAACACCTCGCCGCCCTTATTCTGGATAAAGCGAACGACTTGTGGGCCACCATGCAGAAAGAGTTGTTTCCCCACTTTGAAGAGGCCGACCTCGTCCTTGAGGAGCGATACGTACTCTTTGACCTCCGCCATTGAGGCAACATCAAGAGCAAAGATCAGGCGCTGCCTGACTTCACCTTGTCGTGAAGAAAGGAATGGCCAGGAGAGGTGTACCATTATTGGCTTTCCCGACTGAGCGATACCAGGGTCTCAACGATCTGGCTCACCGCAACGTCGGTCCCTTGTTTTTCCGTTCGGCGTTTCAATTCGACCATGCCGCGGGCGAGCGATTTCGCTCCGATAGTAACTCGAAGTGGGGTGCCAAGTAAATCTGCATCCTTAAATTTCACGCCCGGACGTTCATCCCGATCATCCAGTAGGGTATCGACACCGGCAGTGAGTAATTGACTATAGAGCGCTTCCGCTGTCGTGCGGCTTTGCTCGTCACCCCAGTTCACCGGAACGAGCTGCACCGAAACCGGAGCGAGTGAGAGCGGCCATCGGATACCATCAGCATCATGATGCTGTTCGATAGCAGCCGCGACGGTTCGTGTAATACCGATACCGTAACAGCCCATTTCCATCGGATGATCTTGACCTTGTGCATCCTGGTATGTTGCTTTCAACGCTTTACTATACTTGGTCCCGAGGTAGAACGTCTGTCCCACTTCGATCCCGCGGTGACTGGTAAATGTTCCAGTCTCACAACGTGGGCAGGAGTCGCCGACTCTGGCTTGTCGTAAATCCGCAAAGCGTAAGGTAGCAAGGTCGCGATTGAAGTCGAGTCCTGTCTGATGATAGTCCCGTTCGTTCGCACCACAGACCATGCCCGTTGTACCGCGTAATGCGGTATCACTCACTAGCGTTGCGGCGATACCGAGTGGTCCCGCGAACCCAATTGGAGCGTTCGTAGTCCGAACGACCGTGTTTTCATCTGCGAGAGCGACCCCTTGGCACCCGAGTGCATTCTTGAGTTTGGGCTCGCTGAGTTCATGATCCCCACGAACCAAGGCTGCGATGACAGCTCCGGTATCGGTGACATAGATCAGGGTTTTGACGAACCGGTCAGGCGATTCGCCGAGAAACTGTGAAACTTCTTCAATGGTTCGTTGGTCGGGTGTATGAACTTTCTTCAAGGACTGAGAACTAAGGACTGAGGACTGAGTGATCGAAGGTGGCAACTCTGCCTTTTCCACATTGGCCGCGTAGTTGCACTTATCGCAACTGACGATTGCGTCTTCCCCTGAGTCGGCAAGTACCTGAAACTCGTGCGACATCGTGCCACCGATGGCTCCGGTATCGGCCTCAACGGGACGATACGTGAGGCCACAACGGTCGAAGATCCGTCGATAGGCATCATACATGTTCTGATATTCACGCTGACAGTCTGTGAAATCTGTATGAAAAGAATAAGCATCTTTCATGATGAACTCGCGCCCACGCATGAGGCCAAAGCGCGGACGCACTTCATCGCGAAACTTGGTCTGGATTTGGTACAAGTTCAAGGGGAGATCGCGATAGGAGCGAATCTCGCGGCGTACCATGTCGGTTACGACTTCCTCATGCGTAGGGCTAAAGCAGAAGTCACGCTCGTGGCGATCTTTAATCCGCAGCAATTCTTTTCCATAGTGGTCCCAGCGCCCACTTTCTTGCCACAACTCGGCAGGGCAAACCGAGGGCATGAGGATTTCCTGCGCGCCAGCCCGATTCATTTCTTCACGGACAATCGCTTCGACTTTTCGCACGACTTTGAGCCCGAGCGGGAGAAAATCGTAAATCCCTCGCGCAACCTGGCGAATCAGTCCGGCGCGTACAAGGAGTTTGTGACTCACTACTTCCGCTTCTGCTGGATCATGGCGAAGCGTGGGAATAAAGGTATGACGGTAACGCATGGGTAATATTCTGTTGCGGACTGTAATAATTGCGGGAACATTAGACAGTGCGAGGGAAAGGTGTCAAGCCGGGCGAAAGGAAGAGTGTGAGGGGAGGGGAGTGACGACGGTTTTCGTTATGCCGGAGAATGACGTATAGACTGAGAAGCTATGGCTCTTCTGTTACACAACCGAGAGTGGCATCTTTCCCTTTGGCTGCCACTCTCCACTCAACTTTCGATAACTATTTGTGTTCCATGGCATGCATAGCGACCGTGCTGTGTGCGAATGAGCCACCGGCGCGTAACGCCATCGCCACGAAGATGCTCTCCGCTACTTCCTGTTCCGAGGCCCCAGCCGCGACTGCCCGTTTGGTGTGTACGTCGATGCAGTACGGGCACTGTGTGACGTGCCCAACGGCGATGGCAATCAGCTCTTTGGTTTTTATATTCAGTGCCCCTTCTTCAAAAGCCTTTTTGTCGAATTCAACAAAGGCTTTGAAGAGGTCCGGTTTGAGATCCCGAAGTTTCTTCAGCTCTTTCATTCCGTCGGTTGGATAAAAATGATCGGCCATGATGAAGTTTCCTTTCTGTGATGTATCACGCAGTACGCATCACGGGGTACGTCGTGCGTATTGTATGTTACGTGTCTCTGATCATGCGTAAAACCGCACCGCCCATCCCTGCGAACAAGATCGGATACTTGATTCCCAGCATGTCACACAACGGTGTGTAAAGTATCCTTATCGGTATAGTACGAATCCCTCCTGCGCAAGAGCGAACTCCGAGCGACAGTAGCGTAGAACCGCATTGCGGACTAGATCCCAACCCCTCAAGTCTGGCCCCTAGCCCCCAGCTCCGTCTTTTCCTATAATCTGCCCGTTGTCTGCGGAGGATGTTCTCAGCTGAGGTTGCCGGTGACTCTTTCCGCTCTACGTTTTGACAGGGGGGAATCATGAATTTCGGTTTCACAGAAGACCAAGAAGCACTACGTGATGCAACACGCAAATTTCTCGACAATGAATGTCCGACCACGTTCGTACGGAAGATGATGGCTGATGACTCAGCTCACGCCACTGAGCTGTGGAAAAAAATCGCCGAGCTTGGTTGGCTGGGTATCATCGTGCCGGAAGACTTTGGCGGCAGCGGTGGCAGTTTCCTCGATCTGGTGGTGATTCTGGAGGAGGCCGGGAAATCGCTGCTACCTGGGCCGTTCTTTGCCACAGCGCTGTTAGGGACCACCACCATCTTAGGTGCAGGTTCAGCGAGCCAGAAAGAGGCGCTTCTACCCAAGATCGTGGAAGGAAAACATATCGTGACACTCGCGCTGGCCGAGAAGAGCGGACGTTACGACGCGGCTGGAGTCACGCTGGCTACAAAAGCAAAGGGAAACGATTTCGTTCTCTCCGGTGAGAAGATGTTTGTCCCCGACGCACATGTGGCCGACCAGATTATTGTAGCCGCCCGTACTGGTGGTAACGGAGAAGATGGCATCACGCTATTTCTTGTCGATGCCAAAACACCGGGCGTGACGATCTCGCAGTTGAAAACCGTAGATATGACTCGCCGTCAGTGCCATGTCGCGCTGCAGGACGTTCCGGTGACGCGGACGCAGGTTCTCGGCGAAGTGGGCAAAGGGTGGCCAGTCCTTCGTCGCGTGCTCGATCAGGCAATGGCTGGACTCTGTGCTGAGATGATCGGAGTTGGGCAGAAAGCGCTCGATATGGCTGTCACCTATGCTAAAGAACGCGTGCAGTTCGGTAAGCCGATCGGTAGTTTCCAAGCCGTAAAACACAAATGCGTCGATATGATGGTGCAAGTTGAGAACGCGCGTTCGCTCACGTACTACGCAGCGTGGACAGTGGATGAGAATGTCGCCGAAGCGAAACAGGCAGTGCCAATGGCAAAAGCGTATTGCAGTGACATGGGCAAGACTGTAACGAGCGAGGCGATTCAAGTGCATGGTGGTATTGGCTTCACCTGGGAGCACGACATGCATCTCTTCTATCGTCGTGCGCTGGCTGGAGAAGCCGCGTTCGGTAGCGCGCCGGTGCATCGCGAAGTAGTGGCGCAGACGCTGAATCTCTAGGAAAGTAGTCAGTAGTCAGCATGGGAGAACAAGTAGCCAGTAGTCAGTAGCCAGCATGGCGCTAATCCTTGTTCTCTACTGACTACTGAATGCTGACTACTGTTCTCTTCTACTGACTACTTTTCACATGCATCCTTCCCTCCTCC
>JAYVFX010000633.1:0-4596 GCA_043772795.1 Deltaproteobacteria bacterium | reverse complement strand
AACACGAGCGCCAGCGCCATTCAGGGACCAGTTGTGTTGGCCCTCGATATGCTCAGTAGCACTGCCACACTCTTCAACGCGAACGGAATGACCACTTGTGCGGCGCCGCTGGGTAGCCCGCTTCGTAGCGTGAACGTTGGTTCGGACAACGTGCTCAGTCGGAAAGAGAATGCGTCCGTAACTCTAGAATTCACCAACCCTTCTAACTCCGGGATCACTTACACCACGCGCGTTTTGGCGGGGAGCCCACAATAAGAGGAGATAGACATATGAACCGGCACATGAGTGTCTTTGTCCGCAGTCTTACTGC
The DNA here is from genome assembly GCA_043772795.1 of Deltaproteobacteria bacterium. Taxonomy (GTDB): domain Bacteria; phylum Desulfobacterota; class Binatia; order Bin18; family Bin18; genus VGTJ01. Next base: position 4,286 of record JAYVFX010000633.1, on the reverse strand, counting down.
GGTCCTAAGCCTGTGGTGGGGATTAAGCGCAACCGTTTGTCAGGCGGTCCCCGTCAGTGTCAGCCTCGACACCGCATCGATTAGCGGCGGGTCATTCTCGATCGCATTCGATTTCTTTGACGGAGATGCGGCTGCTCACAACACGGTCACTATTGATGGTTTTGACTTCGGCGGAGGCAGTCCGACGGGGAGTCCAATTCTCACCGGGGGAGCCACGGGGAATTTGTCTTCGGTGGTAACGCTGAGTGATAGCGGTGGGTTCTTTAATTCGCTCGTGCAGGGATTCATTCCAGGCAGTATTCTCAGCTTTGTCATAGAGACGACGACGAACTTCGCCGGAGGAACCCCTGACTCGTTAGTGTTTTCACTGCTGGATAGTACGGGTGCCCCGCTACCGACGACGGACCCGCTAGGAACTGACGCGTTGCTGGTTATCGCACTAGGGTCAAGTGGGCCAGTGACTGAAACATTCAGCAGTCCTGCTTTTAACATCCCTGTGCCACAAGCTGCTGTCGCACCAGAGCCTGGAACCCTGGTACTGCTCGGCGGCGGGTTAGGAGGGTTGATAGTAGCCCAGCTCCGCAGAAAAGCTCTAAGCGAAGCGTAATAATGCGCGGACAAGAGAAGGAGCCGTCCTTGAGAGAAGCTGTGGGACTTAAAAATCTCTGGCTCCCTCGTAGGAGGCTCTATGTCCGACCGCGTATCGGCTCTGCTTCGCCATATCGATTGGACGACTTGCTCACTTGTATGACGATCACGGACAGTTTTACGCAACCGAAGGGTAGTTGAGCGTTTCCAATGAAAAAGGTTTGTGACGGCGAATCAGCGCAAAATCTTCGCGATTGAAAGTGCAAACTGTTGCCCCGATTTGCCGCGCACAGAGCGCAATGAGAATATCGTTGAGCATTTGTTGCACTTTGGATTTTCGCCCTGGCTCTTTTCTGGTGATCTGGGCCACGAGCTTCCCCGCGTCTTTCCAGTCCTGAAACGTCGGGGTAACAATTCGTTTGGTGCGTTCCAACGTACGGACATAACGCTCAACTAGCCGTACTGCCTGCGCATCCAACGCTCCGGCATACAACTCTTCGATCACAACACTGGCAATATGAGTGCGGAAGATAAGAGAAAAAAAGCGGTGAGTAAAAAATTCGGCTCCAGCTTCCGAATTGATGGCAAACAGATATACGTTCGTATCGAGAATGTATTTCACTCTGCCTCTTGGTAGACATCGACAAATCGCCTTCGGCCCTTCCGTAATAATTCCTTTAGCGACGTTTCTATATCTTTATTGGCCACTACTTCCTCTAGAGCGCGAGAGACTGCCTCACTATCTGTTGAGGCGTGTAAGACCTTGCGTGCTTTCTGCAGTAAATCGCCATCTATAAGAAGGCTGGTGGGTCGTTTCGTTGCCACGGTAACTCCTGTTTTGTACTTCGGTCATGGCATCATAGTAATCTATCTTTCACTGTCAAGTAAAAGAAAACGCCGGATACCATGGGTAGCAAATCGAAAAGAGATAAATGGGGAAAAGGCGAAAAAGTGAAATGGGGAAATGGGGAAATAGGCTGTAGGCTTGAGGCTGTAGTCTGTAGGGGAAAAGAGTCTAAGAGTCGAGGAGTCTGGGAGTCTAGGGAGACAGAAAAGAGGAAAAGGGGAAATGAAAAAGGGATAAAGGATAAAAGAGGGAAAGAAAGAAGAGTAGAGGGCGTTCAAATCAGACGCAAGTTCAGCGTTCTTTGGGTGATTTACTCACAAGTCGATAGAGCGCGACTTGATGTTCGGGAATGTTGTGATCGATAAGCGTCACGCTGCAGTCTTTGTTTTGGGGAGGACTTCGCGCACGATCCCTTTGCGACTAAGCATGTGAGGGCTTCATGGCTTACGACTTCACGCTGACAGAGCAACCCGTACATCGCAGAATTGAAATTCCGCACTCCGCATTCGCCATTCCGCAATCTCTTCTCCCCTCATCCTCACCTTCTCCTCTTCCTCTTGCCAAATTGACCTGCTATGCAATGTAGACAGTTTAAGTCTACATTGACGACGAGATACATTGATGACCCAGCAATCGCTTATTACCGACGAGATTCGCTCGTGGATTGGCAAAGAGACTCCTCCTTGGACGATTGAGGTCACCAAACTCGATGTGAAGCGGTTTGCTGTAGCGACGGATGATCTGAACCCACTGTATCTTGACCAAGACGCAGCTAAGGGTAGTCGTTACGGAGGCCTGATCGCGCCGCCATTGTTTTACATGGCACCACTCACCAATCCTGTTCCGGAAAGTGAACTGCGGACAGATGGTTTGCCGTACGAAGGAAAGTTTCCTATCCCGCCAACCCCGCTACCACGACTCATGGACGGTGGAACGGAAATCGAATTCTTTGTCCCCATTCGTGTGGGCGATACCTTGACTGGCCATGGTAAGATTACTGATATCTATCAGAGGGACGGTCGTACCGGGCCGCTGATTTTTGTTGTGCGAGAAACCTCCTTCACCAATCAAAAAGGTGAATTAGTGTTGGTAGAGAAGGGCGCGGCGATTTTGCGGTAGACACGGATGTGCGTTATGACGGAAGGACAACTGTATTTTGAAGATGTTGCTGAGGGAACAGCGATCCCGCCGTTGCAGAAAACGCCATCGAACACGTTGTTATTTCTGTATAGTGCCGTTACCTGGAACCCGCAGCGCATTCACTTTGATAAGGACTATACGTTGACCGAAGGCTATCGAGACGTTATCGTCCATGGGCCGCTTCGTGGGGCTTTTCTTTCACAACTTATGACACATTGGATTGGTGAAGCCGGGATGCTCAAAAAGCTTTCGTACGCCAATCGTGACATTGCCTATGTGAATGAGCCTCTCACCTGTAAGGGAACCGTAACCAGAACTTGGATTGCCGATGGGCACGGACATGCCGAATGTGAGATTTGGGCCGAGAATGCCCGAGGTACAAAACTGACATTAGGCAATGCTACGATTATTCTTCCTAGGAGAGAAAAGTAGAGACGCGACATGTCGCGTCTCTACGCCCGTCAAGGAAAACTATATGCCACGCCGCCGTATCAAGATTATTCATACGTCTGATGTCCACCTTGAAAGCGACACCTTCGGCAAGAGCGAAGAAGGACAAATGTTTCGCCGCAAGATTCAACAGTCATTTCAACGCGTGGTGGACCGCGTGCTCGAAGAACAGGCGGATCTGTTTTTGATCGCAGGTGATCTTTTTGATTCCAATCGTGTACCAGAATCCGGAATAGAGTTTGTCCATAACGAACTCTCTCGGCTTTCGTGTCCGGTTGTTTTGATTCCCGGGAATCACGATTGTTACGACCAGCGCTCGATTTACAAAAAAGTGGACTTCCGCGCTATTGGTGTGCATGTGTATCCATTGATGCACGAAGAAGGAGAGACGCTGGAGTTTCCTGACCTGCACGCAACGGTGTGGGGCAAGGGATTAGTCGAGCACGACAACCGCTATCGACCCTTGGCTGGAGTGCCGCAACGCACGGGGGATTTCTGGCATATCGGCATGGCGCATGGGTATTTTGTTGAAGAAGAGGAGATGCAACGCTCGTCGCTGGTGAAACCCGCAGAGATTGCTGGGTCTGGCCTTGATTATTTAGCGATGGGACATGTCCATGTTTTCACCGACCTCACTCATGGTTCTACCAAAGCGTGTTATCCTGGTACTCCTGCGCCATTGCATCTTGGCGTGAATGAGGGGGGAAGCGTCGTGCTTGCCACGCTTGACCCAGATAACGGAGTGACGTTCACGCAACAGAAGATTACTCTAAATCCGCCGTCACAAGACTCGTACTCTGCGGTTACTGCTGGTGCCGCCGACGCTTGACGCTGAAGCCTCGGACTGACGAGATAGAACCTGGGAAGCGAGACTCCCAGGAGCGAATATCTCTTTGTGAGGTGAGGCCTGGCGCCGAAGTACCTGGCCTACCTCAATCTTCTGCCGACAACACCTGCCAAGTCGGAACTCGATAACAATCGGCTTAGATCTTGCTACATGCATCGTCTGATGCATGTTTGGTGAGGCGAACCCCATGTTGAGGAAAAATTTGCCTACACTGGGAGAAACTTTGGTCACTCGCGTGGGAGAACTTTGCTGCTACTGTTGTTCACGGAGGCAACGAAGCTGTAAAGATCTCAGTTGCTCGAGGTGATTTAGCGAAGCCGATCTTTACAATTGTTTTCGAGAGGAAATTGCGATGCAGATTGACATTCGCTTGGTCAATCATGTGGTTGTTCTTAAGCCAGTCGAGCGTCAGCT
>JAYVFX010000632.1:0-7141 GCA_043772795.1 Deltaproteobacteria bacterium | reverse complement strand
TCCGCGATGCGCTGCTCTTTCTTGAAAATGTCGCCGGCGAGCTGTTCAGGCGGCAGATGCTCAAAGTCCTCTTTACCACGTGGATTCTTGCAGTCCAGGTTGCAGTTCGTGGCCAGCAACTCCACTACCGGGACCTTCCACGCGCGATCGGTTTCCTTTCGTTTATTCCACCACTCCAAACAGGGAGTGAACTCGTCAAACTGAATGGGCTGGGTCTTGGTGTAGTTCTTCCGGCCCTCGGGCAGCGGCTGCTCGTAATACCACACCTCTTTCGTCGGTCCGGAGCGGTCAAAGAACAACACGTTCGTCGGAATGCTGGTGTACGGCGCAAAGACCCCATTCGGCAGTCGGACGATGGTGTGCAGATTAAATTCTTTTAGCAGCTCTTCTTTGATACGCGCGCAGACTCCATCGCCAAAGAGCGTCCCGTTCGGAACGACCACTGCAGCACGAGCGGAACCGCCTTTGCCAGGCGCGCGGTGCAAACGTCGCATGATGAGCTGAAGGAACAGGAGCGCGGTTTCCGCGGTTTGGCGGTCGTCAGGGAAATTACCTTGAATGCCTTTTTCTTCCTCACCTCCAAAGGGCGGATTGGTGAGGATGACATCCACGCGGTCTTTCTCACCGATTTCTGTCAGCTTGAAGCGCAGCGCGTTGCTGGGATCGATCTGTGGGGCGTCGAGCCCATGCAAGAGCAGATTCATCTGACACAGCAGGTACGGCAACGACTTGGGCTCACAGCCAAAGAGTGATTGGGTCTGTAGCATCTTGCGGTCGGTCACGGTCTTCACCTGCGTGCTCAGGTGATTGAAGGCTTCGACCAGAAACCCGCCAGTCCCACAGGCTGGATCGAGCACCGTCTCCCCAAGACGTGGATTCATCACCGCTACCATGAGCCGCACGACGGCGCGTGGCGTGTAGAATTCGCCGGAATCGCCCGCTGCATCGCGCATCTCGCGCAACAGTGACTCGTAGAGCGCACCCAGGGTATGCAATTCGTCACTCGAAGTGAAATGAATCCCACCGATCTTGTTGATGACATCGCGTAAGAGGTAGCCGCTTTTCATGCGACTATCGACGCCGCTAAAGACGGTGGCAATCACGTCGCGGCGATCATCGCCATTCGCGCTGGTCAGCTTGCGGAGGTACGCGAATAGTCCTGCGCCTTTACTGCCATCAGGCCGGATGCATTCTTCGTTGTTAATGAACGCGAGGAGTTCGTCTCCGGTTATGCCATCCGCCCGTGCCGCCCAATCGCGCCACCGATACGGCGGCTCAATCGCTGGACGGAACTTCTTCCCTGCCAGTTCGGCTTCCTCTTCGCGTTGCAATTCGAGATCATCAAGAAACTTGAGAAACATGATCCACGTCAGCATCGGCAGGCGGTCAAGGTCACCGTTCAATCCTTTGTCCTTGCGCATAATGTCACGCGCAGACTTAAGCGAGCTGCCGAGGGACTGTGCCGTGGTTTGCGGCGATGTCGCGGCTGCGACTGTGGTTCGTGCCATAGTGCGGTCTGTTTACGCCGCGTAGAGGAGGTTCTGCAAGTCCGTCACTGCCTGTCGAAGTTGCTGAGGACCACCGAAGTAGCGAATGATCTCCCCCGGCTTGCCGTGATCGGAGATCGGTGGAATGTGGAGAGCGTCTGGGAGGACGAACTGCGCAGCGCCATGCACCGCGTACTTCTCTAACAGTTCTTCAAGAATTTGTCGGGCTTCGGGACTATAACGGTCAAAGAAGTCTTTGCGTTCACTGCGGAGTCGCTGAGCGCGCTCGCGCCGCGTCCGTAAGGGGGCATTGAACGCGAGAAAGCACAGCAAGTCGAACGGGTCGGCATCTGGCTGCTGGGCCGTCTCTGCCAGTTCAGTAAAACTGATGCCTCGCTCTTCGAGTTGCTGAATCATCTCGGAGCGTCGTTCCGGGTCTACCCAGCGTTCGCGGAGATCCTTGGCAGTCGGGCAGAAACTACGAACCTTCTCCGCTGCATAGTCGGTGTAACGCACCACGCGGAGTTGCTTGCCATCCGGGTCAAGGTCATAGACCAAGTGAGCAGCGATCTCGACGCGACCACCATCAAAATAATACTTGCGTCGCTGCTCGTTCGGCGGTTCTTGAATGTACGGCTGAGTATCCTCATGGACAGCCTCGTCGGTGGTTGTTTCGGTAACGATTGTGGTCTCCTCGCCGTCTTGGATCTCCTCTTCAGTGAGGCGAGCAGGATCACCATCAAAAGCTGGATCAGCAAATAAGCGAGTCGCAGAGCCGGTATAGTCCAGAATGTTGAACCACAGTTTGCCGTAATCATCACGCACGCGGGTGCCACGTCCGATGATTTGTTTGAACTCGCTCATGGACTCGACCACGCGCGCCAGTACGATATTTTTGCAGGTTGGTGCATCCACACCAGTTGTGAGCAACTGTGAGGTAGTCAGGATAGTCGGGACGGTTGTATCAACGTCTTGAAAGCGACTCAGGTGACCACGTCCAATGTCGCCTTCATCTGCAGTCACGCGACAGACGTAGTCTGGATGCTGAGCGACCAGATCAGCATTCAGGTTTGACAACATCCGGCGCATCTCACTGGCGTGATCCTGATCGACACAGAAGACAATGGTCTTGGCGAAGCGATCCGTCTTTTTCAGAAAGGCCGTTAAGTGTTTAGCAATCGCCTCGGTGCGGGCACGTAAGGCAACGACGCGCTCGAAATCCTTGGTTTGGTACTCGTCGTCAGGAATCTCTCGGCCATAGCGGTCTAATTCATGCTTGCTCGGTCGCCAGCCCGCCGCGTCCCATTCTGAGATGACCCGATGCACGCGATACGGTGCGAGAAAGCCATCGTCAATACCTTGGCGGAGGCTGTACTCATAAATCGCATTACCGAAATAGCGGTAGGTGTCACGATTGTCGTCCCGTAAGGGGGTCGCGGTCATGCCCAGTTGTACGGCAGGCATGAAGTAGTCGAGGATTGCCCGCCAGGAGCTATCATTCCGTGCACTGCCGCGATGACACTCGTCCACGATGACCAAGTCAAAAAAATCAGGAGCAAAGGCTTTGAACAAACCTGCACGTCGCTCATCTGCGGCGAGCGCTTGATAGATGGCGAAATACATCTCGCGACTCTTCACTACTTCGCCAGATTCGATCTTGTAACGGGCATCCCCAAAGGCGGCAAAAATACCGTCTTTGGGTTGATCAACGAGGATGTTGCGATCGGCCAGGTAGAGGATTCTGGGTCGTCGGTATTCGCCGGTGCGGTTCCAACGTGCGTTCCACAGCTTCCAACAAATCTGGAAAGCGACGACCGTTTTGCCGGTCCCGGTAGCCATCGTAATCAGAATGCGTTGTTGTCTGGTGAGAATGGCTTCAACCGTTCGTTGAATGGCAATGTGTTGATAATAGCGTTCCCCCTTCCCGACCAAGTGATTGTAGGGAGTGAGTAGACGCTCAACGGTCAATTGGTCCGTAATGCCACTGCCCATCTGATAGCGTTGCCAAAGTGTAGCAGGGGTTGGATATTCCGCGCAGATGGTTTCTACACCGGTGAAGTAGTCGAATTCGATGATCTCGTGCCCATTGGTCGCGTAGGCGAATTGGAGGCCGAGCATCTCGGCGTAGGTCTTCGCCTGCTGCAACCCGTCAGCGGCAGACTTATATGCTTTGGCTTCAACGACAGCGAGTGGCAGATCTCGCGTGTAGCGCAATAGATAATCCACGCGCTTGGGCGGTTTGCGGATGAATCCATTCCCTACGGGAACAATACGGCCATCAGTGATAGTGCGTTGCTCTGCGATTGAGTGTGGATCGTCCTCCCAGCCTGCGGCTTGGAGTTTCGGAACCACGAACTGGCGACAGGTATCAGCTTCGTTCATGCGCGTTCGCCTTTCATCAGACGATGTTTAATCGTAGGTACGTTTCCCCCTTTGCAGATATCCATGATTTTCGCGTCAGGCGGAGGTTTGTTGCAGAACACGCGAGCAGCTACTAGAAAATCACAATCAAGACGGTAAAGTCAAAATAAGGAAATCGTATCCTTGGCGAGGAAGAATGAAACCATGAACGGCCAAAACCGCAAGGACATTCGACCCGGGCTGCAGGTCGATATTGTCATGAAGCAAGACCAACGCAGCGGGAGGAGAACGCGTGGCATCGTCAAGGATATTCTGACGAGCTCACCTCATCATTCGCGTGGGATTAAGGTGCGCCTTGAAACTGGCGCGCTTGGGAGGGTGCAAGAGATTATCGAGTGAAGATGGAAGACAATTTTTGTCTGTCTAGGGGAAGATGGGGGTAGATGGGTAGAGTTTGGGATTGGAAAAAATAAAAGATGGATTCCCGCCTGCGCGGGAATGACGGTATTCGCCCTTTATCCATAGTTGGTGCTATGAGCTACGTTCTGCCACGCTGGTAGGGTTCATAGGCATACTGCACGGTGACCATATTTTTACAACCCGATCAAGACTTCGTCTTTTCTTGCGATAGCGAGGTGAATGATATAAGGAATCTGAATCCCTTTTGCTCGCGCTTCAGCTACGACTTGAAGCGGGTTGTCACCGTAGGCGATAATTTCTTCCCCTTCCACCACAATCCATTGGCCGGCAAGCTTCTGTACTACTTCTTTATGAGTCCGGAGCCACTCTAACTCTCGGTGTCGAAAGGGAAGCTGAGGTCGCTCTTCTTGTACAACCTCTGGGCTTTTCCTCACGAGCGGAGTTTTGGCTGTCGTCTCACTACTCTCGTTCTGCATGTTCGGTAAACTCGCTGACATTGCTTGTCTCCTTACTGACTTGCCATCTTGAACCCTTCGACTTCGCTATGTAAAGGACTTTCTGAGAGATTCTTCGCTCTACTCAGAATGACACACTCGAAGGACCATAGCGTAAAGTGTGCGAATGTCTGTGTTTTAGTTTCGTTTTCCCCTACAGCCTATAGCCTACAGCCTATAGCCTTGCCTTACATCTTCACCCGCACGCGATACGTGACCTTCACTTCGCCGTTCTTCGGCACGGGGATATCAAACTGCAGAGTGTGGGCATCAGTTTTCGTGTACTTGTGGGAATTCGAGAGCACATCCCAATCACCAGGAACCGGCTCACTGACTCGTACGGTGACGGCTTCAGTCTTGTGATTACGCAGTGCAATCTCCCATGCTATTTCAGAGACTGTTGACGAGACGCGTTTGAAATCGGTTTGTTTGCGGTTGCCAATCACGTCAAACACTTCACCCATTTTGATACTTATCTGCTCATCTTTGGGTGTATGGTCGATGGCGTCTTCACCGATGAATTGCAGGCTGCCGTCTTTGTCGGCTTTGTAGACTCGAACCGTTCCTTTTGGCAGTGGCATACCCAGGTTATTTTTTTGGTTGTTGTCGATTTCAAAAACAACACTCACTTTTTGTTTTTGAAATGTCTCCTCACGGTAGGCGTCGTAGAAATACATTTGTTGGCCGCGAAAAAGTAGGCGTTTGGTGATGGGAATACCAGCGGCGGAGAGCAACGTCATTTGCTTGGCTTGGTTGTCTTTCACGGTCGCCGGATGATCCAGCGTATACAGGTGATACTCAAAGAAGGATTCTTCTTTGAATTGCGGGGCTGCCTCTTGGGCTCTTGCCGCCATCATCATGGTTTGCCGGTACACGACTTTCGGTTCGATCCGATGGACGTCTCCAGCAACAAGCTTTAACGTTGCGTTTTGGTACGTAGCGCCAGACTTATTGTCGATTGTTACCCACCCTGTGAGGTCGGTTTTGGTATCGTCAAGATTGACGACGGCGACGTAGTCAGCTTGCCAGGTGATCTGATTGGTGAGATACGATGCCTCGATTTTCTGTTTACCCGCACGGCTTGTACGTAACAGCCAGACAAGTGTGGGTTTGGCCATTAAATTCTCTGGCACTTGCGGAAGAATAACACGCCCGGCGGGATTGATGTGAATCTCATTATTGATCTGATAGACGAACCCATTGTTGGTCGAAAGGAGGGTTGCGGTGGCGACTTCGTCTTTGCCGGTGTAGTAGTTCTTATCGAAGATTTTCACTTCTTTGCCAACATACTTCTCCAGCAGTTTCTCGGGACTTAACAAATCGTATTCGTAATTTTGTTCGAGTACGTGCAGCGCCTGGGGGTCGCTCAAAGACTTGACATGCACAGTAGTCGGCATGATCTGCGCAGCGACATCGGCAAATTGCAGGGTATTTTCTCCGGCGGCAAGATCGACTTCTCGCTGTTCTTTGACGAGCGCGAGGTTCGAGTTGTAGACGGTCAGCGCAACCTGTGATTGTTCTGCCAGCGTACTCTTGCGAGGTGCAGGTGACGTACTCGTCGGAGCGGGTTTGTCTTGCGCATTTGCCATAAAGACTCCAAGCATGAGAAAGATCAGCAGCGTGAGCCATTTCATATGTCGTTTTCCCATTCCCCATTTATCCGTTTAACCCATTCGCCGTTTCTCCGTTTCGCCGTTTCGCCCTGCTTTCGTTTGTTGTTTCGCCGTTTCCCCGTTTTGCCGTTTAACCCGTTTTCCCATTCCCTTTTCCCCCTTCTTGCTTGCGCGAATCTCTTCCAAGGTTTCTACGGCACGGCGTATGTGCGGGATGGTAATCGAACCGCCGACGATAAGGATGACGTTAAACGTCTCGAAGAACTCTTCGTCTGTAACCCCCAGATTTGCACACTGGATCATGTGGTACGTAACGCAATCATCACACCGTAACACTGTTGATGCCACAAGCCCCATTAGCTCTTTTGTTTTACCGGGGAGTACGCCATCGACATAGACTTGCGAGTCGAGGTTGAAGAACCGTTTGAGCTGGAGATTCCCTTTGCTCAGGAGCTTCTCGTTCATTGCAGAACGGAATTCGTGAAAGGCTGCAAGTTTCTTCCCCATAGTGTCTCCTTGTAACTAACGCGATGGAGGTGTTACGAGCTGCGAGTAATGAGTAATGAGTAATGAGTAAAACCGAATACCCTAAGGCTCATCACTTATCCTTGGCTCAGGCCATTTCTGCCCGTGTCAGCAATCCACGTCGTTTTGCCTGTTGCAAGGCGTACTGGAAAAACCAGAGCGACACAATGAGTAACACTAGGGTGAGCCCTAACGCGAGGAGCAGCGATTGGTAGGCGATCTTTCCCGTAGTAATGGCGTA
>JAYVFX010000631.1:0-2132 GCA_043772795.1 Deltaproteobacteria bacterium | reverse complement strand
CTCCACTGAGCACTCGGGGCAACACTGCATGAATTCAAAAGGCTGGCCACGGCTTATTGGCGCATCAATGGCCTTATTGCTTGCGATTTCGTCAAGCGGATGCTCGGAAAAGGAGCAAAGCGACGGGTCCTTGACTCAAGGATGCCTGCCCAACGGTGCGGCGACCGGCAAGGAGCTGAAGGTCCTCCATCCTACTAAACCATCGGAGTGCAAGTATGGAATCATCCTGATGTGTAACGCTTGTGTCTACGATAGTAATGGGCGCATTTCGCACTCCATGTCTAAAGCGTGTGGCGCTTGTTTCGGAACGAGCTTCTAGATTGGAATCGTCGCAGGCAGTTTTCGTAGTGCGGTAGCCGAGGCTCAGCGCCTCGGCTTAATGTGGGCGTCTTTGGGCGCGAGGGGACGGCAAACTCTTTGTTCAAGCGATCCGTCACGGCTGTTGGTTGCCTAGCTCAAATTTTAGGCTTGTACTCAAAACGAGAGTACGAAAGCACGAAATGAAAGCCGAAGCGATAGAAACAAGAGAAAAAGTAACAACAGAGGAACCAAGAACACGGAGAGGATACCGAAGCGACAGGCACAGGATAAGGAACAACAAAAAGTGAGAAACAGTATCGAGGCGAACACGAGCCTAACAATCCGCGCCACCGCATCGCGGCCCGCTTGCGACTCTGCTAAATCCGAAGAGTCTCGTGTGGGCGGCTCGCGGTGCGCGGGGGCGTTAGACCTCATATAACCAATGGTTAAATTTGCCATTCTCATTTTTTTCATAGTTGCAAGTTTAGGGTTTGCAGAAGATGACTCACTAGGGCCAAGTCCACGTGTCGAAGAAGCCAAGCCAAAGATTGAAGAACCCCAAATAGATAAAGGTAGCACCCAAGAAAAGCATCCAAAGTGTGAAGCGGTCGAGGCCAAACCCGCAGTAAACGAGCTAACAGCCAAGCAACAAGGAAGTGAGCAAAACTCCGATGCCAAGAGGCCAATTGATTATCAGTGGTGGTTCAACTTCCTTCTTGTCATTTTGACAGGTGGGTTGGTCGTTACTGGTACCTTGCAATTTCTTGTCTACAGAGAGCAGGCGCGTTACATGCGAAAAGGTCTGGACATCGCCGAAAAAACCGCAGTAGCTACTCAGGGCAGCGTTGATGCTGCAAAAGAAAGCGCTTCGGTAGCGAGGGAAACATTGCGGATTGCGCATCGAGCGTACTTGGGAGCAGAAGACTGGCAATTTCGGAATGGTGACGACGGAAATCCTATCAAGATTGACGTTGCTCTGTATAATTCTGGGACGACTCCAGCAAAAGTCATTGGTACGACATGGAAAGTATATGTCGTAAAACCACTCCCCCCTCCCCCCGACTATTCGCAAATTGCTGTTGATCCCATGAAGCCGTTGTTGATTCAGCCAAAAAGAAAAACGACATATACGGTGAACCTCACAGATTTACTGAAGGATCACACTTTGGAAGAGATTAGAGCCCACCAACCAGTTGCTGCCCTGGTAGACGATAAAACGCTGAATGCTTTGACGTTGCAGCTCATTCTCCAAGGGAAAATGACACTCTATTTGAGCGGCGGTATCGTCTACGAAACTATCGATATGCGGCTGCTGTTCTCTCTCTTTATTCAATACGATTCTGAGGCAAGACGATTCACTGCCATCGGCGAACCCGGCTACAACTACGAGATATCATATAACCAATAGTGAATGCTAATTCGACACAAAAAGGGAGACGCAAAAAGTTCCGCCGTAACTTTTTTTTAGGACAGTACCCTCAGGCAAAGTAAAGGGGAAGGGAAGGTCTAACCATCCGCGCCACCGCATCGCGGCCACGGTGGGATTCTGCTCAAGCTGAAAGGCCGCGTTGTGGCCGCTCGCGGTGCGCGGGAGCGTTAGGCATCGCAAGAAGCTCTCTGATACCAAAGCTGATTAGAGTAAAACAATGAAAAGCGACCAAACGGGGTCACTGACAAAGCAGGGGAGCAGAGAAACATTCTCAGGCACGGGGAAGGAGGAACAGATGTATCAGCGTTCCATCGTCACGTTCATGGACATCCTTGGGTTCCGAGAGATCATCAAAAGCCGAACGCCTCAACAGGTGACAGAAGTGCTTGATCTTTTTAAGCGA
>JAYVFX010000630.1:0-4203 GCA_043772795.1 Deltaproteobacteria bacterium | reverse complement strand
TTTGACACCAAGGATTTGCAAGAGGCGAAGACGCTGCTGCACACACTCCATGACTAAAGGATTTCATAAGGGACGGTGACCATGAATCTCTCGCGCCTTCGCCAATACATTGCTGCTGGACGGGTACGTATTGAGTTCGCTCTTCCTCACGCGCTGACGGAAGCCTTTAAGGACGGTCTGACGGTCGAAGAACTTCGCGCCGCTCTGTTGACTGGAGACGCAATCGAAGACTACGGGTCCCGGATCTTATTGCTCGCGTTCACTACGCCAGAACGGATTCCCTATCATGTTGTGGTAGAGTACGTTCCTGGCGCAGTCGTCGCGACAGTCGTTACCACGTATATTCCCGACACGGTCCATTGGGAGCCGCCCGACTGGAAACGGCGGAAGAAAGGACGACGGAAGAAAATATGAGAACAATTTCTCGCACGCGCTGTACAGGAGACTGCCCCGGACGCCCACAGCTTGCGCGGGTCAGTCAGGCATTTACGCGCCGTGGGAGCGAGGTCGAAGTGATGATTAGCCGTATCCCGGCGAGTGTGTGCCCGGTGTGCGGGCAATCGTTTCTCGCAGAGGGGACTGCCCAGCGTGTCGAGGCGTTACTGCGTCCCTTCCATGGGACGCGTGGTGGGATACCAGCGCTGCCCTCAGCGAAGGTCTACCTCGATTTCGAAGAAGCCGGAAAAAGGAAGAAGGCGGCCTAGTGCTGTCTGACAGGAGGTTTCATGGCACGGCCACTACCTGACGACCGCGAGGAATGGGAAGCGAGCAATGAGTTCTTTTGCTGAGATTCGCGAGCAAGTGCTTGAGCTGCTCCAGCGTGAAAGCCGGGTCGCGTATCGCGTACTGAAACGTCTCTTTTCGCTTGACGACGAATATATTGAAGACTTGAAAGCCGATCTGATCGACGCTAAACGGGTAGCCGTGGATGAAGATGGTAAGGTGCTTGTTTGGACAGGGACAAGGATAAATGGGGAAACGGATAAAGGGATAAACGGCAATACGGAGGGCGAAAAGGCGAAATGGGAAAACGGCGAAACGGAAAAACAAGACCCGAGCCGCTGGACGCCTGCACATTTAGCCGAACGGATTCGTGCGGTCTCGTTGACGGAGGGTGAACGCAAAACCATCACGGCATTGTTCGCCGATCTCAAAGGCTCGACGGCACTGATCGAAGGGCTTGATCCCGAAGAGGCGCGGGCGATTATTGATCCTGCTCTGCAGCTGATGATGGACGCCGTGCATCAGTATGACGGCTACGTGGCACAAGCCTTGGGCGATGGCATCTTTGCCCTCTTTGGTGCGCCGCTTGCCCATGAAGACCATCCCCAACGCGCCCTCTATGCCGCCTTACGCATGCAAGAGGCGATGCGGCGCTATGCAGATACCTTACGCGCCAAAGGTTATCCCCCGCTGCTGATGCGGGTGGGCATCAATACGGGCGAAGTCGTACTGCGCTCCATTCGCAAAGATGACTTGCACGCCGACTATGTCCCGGTCGGCCATTCGACCAACCTCGCCGCGCGCATGGAGCAATTGGCGGCACCGGGTTCGATTCTTGTCACCGCCTACACGCACAAGCTCACCGACGGCTATTTCGAGTTCAAGGACTTGGGCCAAACGCAGATCAAAGGGGTAGAAGAGCCGCTCTCCGTCTACGAAGTGTTGGGCGCGGGTCCACTGCGCACGCGTTTGCAGGTCGCCGCCCGGCGGGGGCTAACGCGCTTTGTAGGGCGTCACAGTGAGTTAGAACAACTGCAACGGGCTCTTGAGCAAGTGAAAGCCGGCCACGGACAAATTGTCGGCGTGATGGGTGAGCCAGGCTTAGGGAAGTCACGGCTGTTCTATGAGTTCAAACTTACCTCACACGCTGGTTGTCTGCTGCTCGAAGCCTACTCGGTCTCGCACGGCAAAGCGATGGCGTACTTGCCGGTGATTGAACTGCTCAAGAGTTACTTTGACATTCAAGCCCAAGATGACGAACGCAAGCGACGCGAGAAGGTCGGCGGCAAAGTGCTCATGCTTGACCGCAGTCTCGAAGACACGCTTCCGTATTTGTTCGCGCTACTGGGCATTGAAGAACAGTCCTCGCCGTTGCAGCAGATGGACGCGCAGATTCGCCGCAGACGGACGTTCGAGGCGCTCAAGAAGCTCTTCCTGCGCGAGAGTCTCAATCAACCGTTGATCCTGATCTTTGAGGACTTGCACTGGATTGACAGTGAGACGCAGGGCTTTTTGGACGTACTGAGTGAGAGTGTAGCTAGCGCCAAGCTGTTGCTCTTAACCAACTATCGTCCCGAGTACCGGCATGAGTGGGAGCAGAAGACGTATTACACGCAGGTACGCTTGGCGCCGTTTGGACGTGAAGAGGCAGAAGAATTCCTAGATGTGCTACTCGGTGAGTCGTCTGCTCCCAAAGTGGGAGCGGCCTCTGGCCGCTCGGGCGGCGGGACGCCGCCCCCCCTCTATGCCCTCAAACGCCTCATCCTGGAGAAAACCGAAGGCACGCCGTTCTTCATGGAAGAGATTGTCCAAGAGTTGGTGGAACAGGGCGTCCTGGTGCGCGACGCCGTAGGGGCGGGTTTCAAACCCGCCCCTACCATGCAGCCCCGTCCGGACCTACATATTCCGACGACCGTGCAAGGCATCCTCGCCGCCCGCATTGACCGCCTCGCCCCAGACGAGAAAGCCTTGCTCCAGCAATTAGCCGTCATCGGGCGTGAGTTCCCGCTGAGCCTGCTCCGCCAAGTGATCACCCAACCCGAAGATGACCTGTACCGCCTCCTTGCCTCGCTCCAACGCAAGGAGTTTCTCTACGAGCAGCCAGCCTTTCCGGAGGTCGAGTATAGCTTCAAACATGCCCTGACGCAGGAAGTCGCCTACAGGTCGGTCTTGCAAGAGCGACGCAAAACCATCCATGAGCGCACAGCGCAGGCAATGGAAGCCCTCTATCGCGCTAACCTGGACGACCATTACAGTGAACTGGCGTATCACTACAGTCGCAGTCGGAATACTGAAAAAGCGATTGAGTATCGGCAGAAGGCCGGGCAGCAGGCCGCGCAAAATTCAGTTCATACGGAAGCCGTTCATCATTTCACTACCGCTCTGGAATTGCTTACCACTCTACCGGATACGCCTGAACGGGTGCGTCAGGAACTCACCGTGCAACTCGCCTTGGCCGCTTCCTTGCAGGTCACGAAAGGACCCTCAGCCCCGGAAGTGGGAAACGCGTATACGCGGGCGCAGGGGCTCTGTCAGCAAGGAGGAGATGCCCGACAGCTTTTTTCGGTCCTCCAGGGCTTATGGCTGTTCCACCATGTCCAAGCCAATTTAACGGCTGCACGCGAGACTGGAGAACGGCTGCTCACGATGGCTGAAAGCATACAAGACCCCGCGCTCCTCTTGGAAGCACGCAGAACCCTGGGCAGCACCTTGCTGCACCAGGGAGAATTTCCTCTCGCGCGTATGCATTTGGAACAGGCAGTGACCCTCTACGATCAACAACAAGGCGGTTCTTCGAGGGGTCTGTATGGCGGAGCAGACCCAGGGATTGTTTGCCTCTGTGAGCTGGCGCGGGTGCTGTGGCTTCTTGGGTATCCGCACCAAGCTCTAGGGAGAAGTCAAACGGCTTTGCTCCTCGCACGGACTCGTTCTGAGCCTTTTAGCCTCGGATTCGCCCTGATCTTCGCCGCAGGCCTCTTCCAACTTCGCCGCCAAGGAGCACTCACGCTGACTCACGCTGACGAAGGAATGACCCTAGCGCAAAAGTACGGATTCCCTGCCTTGTTGTCAGCAGGAACGATCCGGCGAGGATGGGCATTGGCGGAACAAGGACAAACAGAAGAAGGATTGAGATACATGCAGCAAGGGTTGACAGCCCGGCAAGCGACCGGGGCAGAATTGGCGCAACCGTACTTCCTTTCCTTACTGGCCGAAGTCTACGGAAAACTCGGTCAGGGAGAACGCGCGCAGACTTTGCTCGCAAAAGCTCTGACCGCCGTAGGTGCCAGTAAGGAGCATCGCCTGGAAGCTGAGCTGTATCGGCTCAAAGGCGAACTGATTCTTCAGCAGTTCAAAGTTCAAGGTTCAACGTTCAAAGTTGAAAATCTGCAATCCCCATTCCGCCTGCCCCCTCCGTCGGGGGGCAATCCACAATTAGAAGTGGAGGCGTGTTTCCTCAAAGCGTTGGAGATTTCCCGCAAG
>JAYVFX010000629.1:0-3578 GCA_043772795.1 Deltaproteobacteria bacterium | reverse complement strand
TGGAAGACCGCAACCAAATTCTTACGACCCGAACGAATGATGTGAAGGAAGGTATTGCCGCATTTCTGGAGAAGCGCGAGCCGAAGTATGAGGACGCGTAATGGATTGAGTCATTGATTCATTTTTTCATTGGTTCATTTTCTCAATGACTCAATGCCTTAATGAGGGGGGAAACATGCAGTGCCCAGCCTGCGCGCAAGACAATCCCGACGGTATGAAATTCTGTGGTGAATGCGGGACACCGCTCAAGAATCGTTGTCCACAGTGTGGGTTCGAGAATCATCCCAAATTAGTCAGCTTCTGAGAGAAATCTATGACTGTTAGATTCGCCGATATCGAGGACAAGTTCGACCGAATATTTGGCTTCCTACGTCGCGACCTTGAGCGAATTCTTACTCTCGAGCCAGGAGCCAACTTTGCTGTAGCCACCCTTGTCGCCTGTGCATGCGAGACCTTAGCGCGATATCGCTACGTGAACGAGAAAGATGTCGATGCCTTTTCACAGCTTTTACCATCCGGTCCGTTCCAGACGATAGCGAAGACGCTTTACAACACTCTCAGGAACGGTTTCGTTCATCATTCCAATGCCGCAGACATTCGAGTCGGTGGAACAATCGTGCGCCTTGCTGTCGCTTGGAGGGAGCACAAGCACCTTTCAGTGCAGGAGATTGAAGGTATTCCTAATCTCATCCTTAATGTAACGCAGCTTTGTCGTGACCTTTTTTCGTCCTTTGATGAGTATCGAGCCGAGCTAGAAAAAAATGGTGAGGCAAGGGATCGCTTTTTCACGACGTATCGCCAGGTCGGGACAAAGGAGGTGACGGTTCCTGGTGAAATCGCCGCCTGGCAGGAGATTCTCAAAATTGATTACAAAATTGGTCAGACGTAACCAGGGTGTCTTTCAGTGATGCCCGTCTCTTGATGCAGGTTGTGTCACTATGCTATGCCGTACCGGGTAGGTCCGGAAGCGACGCAGAAAGGTTCCCACATGGATCAAAACACTCAGTGGCGACGCCGACTTGACGAAACATTGGACCGGCTTTCCGCTCAACTCCGAGCAGACCTCTACGACAACGTAGTTGTTGAGGTAGTTCGTGACTGGTTCAGTTCTTGGGATTCGCTGGCCGACCTGAACACGAGGATACGTACCAAACTTTCTGAGCAATCCCCCCTAGTCGAGCGAAAAGTAAAGAGTGCCCTTGGGGAATTTGAGTCCTCTTTGAAAGCAGACCTCCAAGCAGCAGCAACCGACAGCCCGAAGGGAAGCATAGATCTTGCGGGTGCAGAAGAGCAAATCTCGGCTCGTATTGCGGACATAATTGGGGTGATAGTTACGGTTGTCGGTGCCACATTGGCGGGAGGAGGGGGAACGGCACTCCTCGCTAGTGGGCCAGTCGGGTGGATCATTGGATTAATCGGGGCTGCGGTTGTCTATGTGCTTGGTCGTGGAGTTATAAAAAATATGATTGAGATACAAATCCAAACAATGAGCCTCCCGCCGTTCCTGAAGAGATCTGCGAAGAGTAAGGTTGCCACTGAACTATCCTTGAATGCGGGTAAATTCGAGGCCGAGATCCATTCGTTACTCCGAGAGAAATGTGAACCCCTTTACCGTGCGATTCACGAAATCAATGTCTGACTACTTCCGCCGTCTATCGAAAGAACCTCAGCTTCCTCCAGTGAAATACCACTGGGAGAGTAAGTATCATTCTCTCCTTTCGAGAGAGCCTGCCGAAGTGTTGGGAGTTGCCCTCGCCACTCCGGATATCGAAAGCAGCATTAGCAGGGCTCTTGCGTCGCGTTTTAACTATAATGGGGACAAGTACGATAAGGTCATCGACCACGTATACAACGAGATAAAAGTCGGCGGGTCCAGCCTGCATCACAATCTTGATGGCTCACACACGTTTCAAGGAGCCTTGGGGGTGCTACGACAAACCTTTCCCGAGGAACACGATTTCACGTTACGCCTTGAAGCCATGGAGCATCTCGCTCGCGATTTTACAACGCCCTCTGGAATTAATCCGTTCTTGTCACCGACCAGCTTTGCTCAGGCCAAGCTCTTCCTACAAGAGACTGGTCTATCCCCCTCGCTAGCGAATGATCTTTTGAATCTGAACGCTGCGGAGATGGCTGGGGCGATCCTTGGACCGGGTCTCCTCTTGCTGCAAGGCTCTCTGAATGACGAGGAGTCTACGTGGAGTGCCGCACGGCAGGTTGGCCGTTTAGCAGCAACCTATTTCTTTGCTGGAAATGCGATCGGTCTCTTGTGTGCTTGTGCTTTGTTCATCCGTTCCGTGACTGCCGACCATCGAGAGGACGTTGTAACCAGTTATGCTATCGGAATTGGTGAGGTGATTTTGGCTGCTACCCTATTCCCTTTCGTTCCCTTATCGGTAACCTTGATTATCGCAACAGCGGCAAGTGCTTGGTGGCACAAGCTGTTCAGGGCAGATCTTGGTTCGGAGCTTGACGCCCTCTTTCGCATGCAGTTTCCGCAGTACAGATCTTATCTGAGTCGGCTCTAAAAATGACTGCGCGGAGTCGTGAGTCTGCTCGATTGTGGCAACAGCAAGGTAAACGTGACGAAGCGCGGCAGATGCTCGCCGAAATCTACGGCTGGTTCACAGAAGGTTTCGATACGCCAGATCTCAAAGACGCGAATGTGTTGTTGGCGGAGTTGGACGGAAAAAAAGTGAAGAGACAGAACAAGAGGCGGAAGAAGAACTGATTCTGCTTTATTGCTGAGCGGACTTATGGCAAGATGCCGTCATGACAACACCGTCTGAAACCACGGCCTTTGAGCGAGGCGTTCGCCCCCTTCTGCAGCTGGTTCTGCGAGACAAAGCGGAGACCGTGCTAAACTTCCGTCCTGATCCTGCACTCCAGAGCCGTATCGAGGAATTGGCTGCACGGTCAACTGAAGGAGAACTCTCGGAGGAAGAGCGAGCGGAATATGAAGGCTATGTCCGCGCGAATAAGTTCATTGCCATTTTGCAACGACAAGCCCGCCAGTTGCTCGGGACAACAGCATAGGTGATTTCTGAGTCTACAAAGACCCAAGTTCGGGAGCGAGCCGGTAATCGGTGCGAGTACTGCCAGCTCCATCAGGGTGATTCGCCACTGGCTGTTCTGCATATCGAACACATCCTTCCTAAGAAGCACGGCGGCTCTGACGAGATGGATAACCTCGCGCTAGCCTGTATCGATTGCAATCTACATAAAGGTCCAAATCTGGCAGGCATTGATCCCCAAACGGACGAACTCACAGAGTTGTTCCATCCGCGACGGCAGCAGTGGGATGCACATTTTGCCTGGGATGGCATCACTATCGTCGGACGGACAGCCATTGGACGCACAACGGTTCGCGTTCTGGAGATGAACTCCGATGATCAGCTTGAACTGCGCTCCTCGAGGAGAGAACGGTCTTAGCGTGGTGAAGGAGGCAACATGAACCAATCGTACGATACCATCGACCTTTGCTATGGAAGACCGCAACCAAATTCTTACGACCCGAACGAATGATGTGAAGGAAGGTATTGCCGCATTTCTGGAGAAGCGCGAGCCGAAGTATGAGG
>JAYVFX010000628.1:0-2189 GCA_043772795.1 Deltaproteobacteria bacterium | reverse complement strand
GAAAGAGATGGAGGCATTTCAGACGTTGTCGACCTTCTTTATCCATGACCTCAAGAACCTGGCGTCGACGTTGTCTCTGACGATGCAGAATTTACCCATCTATTTTGATGATCCTGAGTTCCGCGCGGATGCGCTCCGTGTCATGATGAATAGCGTCCACAAGATTGATTCGATGTGTAGCCGGCTGTCATTTTTGACGAAGGGCCTCGATCTCCAAAAGGAACACGTCGACCTCAATGCCTTAACTGTAGCAACACTCGCCGATCTTGCAGGTGCGGTGCACGCCTCCGTGACCAGGGCCCTCCATGCGGTTCCCCCACTGCTTCTTGATCCTGAGCAAATACAGAAGGTCCTGGTGAATTTAGTGTTGAACGCGAATGATGCGACAGGGGCCGATGGGAAGATCGCGGTCTCCACTGAACATCGTAATGAGTGGGTGATTCTGGCCGTGACAGACAATGGGGCTGGGATGTCAAAGGAATTTATTGCCCATGCCCTATTTCAACCCTTTCAAACGACCAAAAGCAAAGGGTTAGGCATCGGGCTCTTTCAGAGCAAGACCATCATTGAAGCGCATCAGGGGCGGATTGAGGTCGAAAGCGAGCCGGGACATGGGAGTACCTTCCGCGTGTTTTTACCGATTGTCCAGTGAAATTACGCATCCCTGCTGCTATACTAGCAGCAGGTGTACCCTGAATAAGGAGTGATGCTCTGTATGGCTCAGCCTCTCTCTTCAGATGCCGCGCGGTCGACGGCACTGCCGAAACTTCTCATCATTGATGACGATGAAAATATTCGGACGCAGATGAAGTGGGCGTTGGCACGGGACTATGCAGTGGTGCTTGCGGAAGACCGTGCCAGTGCCCTTGAGGCGGTGCGAAAAGAGCATCCCGCCGTGGTTACTCTTGATCTTGGACTGCCTCCCCATCCCGGCGGTATTGAAGAGGGACTCCTCACGTTAACCGGGATGTTAGCACAAGACCCGTTGCTGAAAGTGATCGTCATTACTGGGCAAACTGAACGGAGTAATGCGCTCCAGGCGATCGATCAAGGTGCGCATGATTTTGTGTGTAAGCCGGTTGATGTCGAGGATTTGCGCGGGATTTTGCGTCGGGCGTTCTATGTGTCCCAGCTTGAACGTGAGAACCGGATGGTGCAGCAGCAACCGAGGACGGAAACGTTTGCAGGTATGATGGGGACAAGTCCCCGGATGCAAGAAGTCTTTGCCACGATTCGTCGGGTTGCCGCCACTGACGTTCCCGTGTTGATCGTTGGTGCGAGTGGGACAGGGAAAGAACTTGCAGCGCAGGCGATTCACCGGCTGAGCGATCGTAAGGATGGTGCGTTTGTCGCCATTAACTGTGGGGCGATTCCTGAGAACCTGTTGGAGAGTGAGCTGTTTGGACACGAAAAAGGCGCCTTTACCAACGCGCATATGCAGCGCAAAGGGCGAGTTGAAGGGGCACAAGGCGGGACACTTTTTCTTGATGAAATTGGCGAGCTGCCACTCGCGTTACAGGTCAAGCTGCTACGTTTTCTCCAGGAGCACGTGATTGAACGCGTGGGGGGACGCGAAGAGATCCCTATTGATACGCGCGTCCTCGCTGCGACGAACATTGATCTCAAGAAAGCTATGGAGGAGAACCGCTTTCGTGAAGATCTGTATTATCGCCTCGGTGTTGTGGTCGTAACGATTCCGCTATTACGCGATCGTGGGAGTGACGTGGCACTCCTGGCAAATTTGTTTCTCCAACGGTACGTGACCGAGAGCAAAAAGAAGGCCGTGAAGTTCAATCAGGCGGCGCTGCATGCTGTGGAGAGTCACCCCTGGCCAGGCAACATCCGTGAGTTGGAGAACCGTATCAAACGAGCAGTGATTATGGCAGAAGGCAATCAGATTACGCCAGACCACCTTGAACTGGCTGAACCTCCGGATCCGTATTCTGGCAAGCGACTCAAAGAAGCGCGCGAAGTTGTGGAGCGTGACCTTGTGCAACGGGCGCTGGTGCGCAGCAAGGGGAATCTGACGCAAGCGGCAGCTGAGCTCGGGGTGAGCCGACCGACGTTGTATGAACTGATGGAAAAACTAGGCATTGAGAAAAGGTAGGGAGCAGACTCCAGCGGAGCCGCTACCCGCAGCGCGAGTCAAGCACGAGGTCTCGAGTCTACAAATTATGGGGGAACACGTT
>JAYVFX010000627.1:0-3279 GCA_043772795.1 Deltaproteobacteria bacterium | reverse complement strand
CCCCGGGTCACCCTCGGTGCTGTACAACATGCCGCTGGGCGCCGAGCGCGAGTCGGAGTGGATCGGCGACTGCGTGCGCTACCTACGTGAACGCGGCCTGGGCGCCATTGAGCCGACTCCTGATGCCGAGAAGAGCTGGGACCAAGAGGTCGCCGAGCTCGCCAACGCGACGCTCTATCCTCTCACCGATTCCTGGTACACAGGCGCGAACATCCCAGGCAAGCCCCGCCAGTTCTGTGTGCATCTGGGTGGTCCGCTCTACTTCCAACGCCTCGCCGAGGTTGCCGCTCAGGGCTACGAGGGTTTCGTGCTCGAGAAGGAGCGCCGCGCGGAGGGTATTGCTGCGCTCTGAGCATCTCAGAGAACCACCGGGCCCCACTGTACCGTCCCGATTCGCTTTTGGATAAGAACGTACACTAGGGGTAGCGAGACATGCAGGGAATTACAGAGCCGCTGCTGTACCGGCCTCAAGAAATAGAGGTCAGGTCTTGCCTTCACGCATGAGCGCCTTACGAAGTGAGACATTGTCTTCACTGGCAGTTATAATACGTTGGATTGCAAGACCTCACCCTAATCTCTAGCTCACTCGAAGTGACTCTTGCCACCGTGAAAGTTAACGAATTCAACAACGTCCCCCCTGTTTTCTGTCCGACGTGCATGGGTAGTTCCTTCTGATTTGTTTAGTCTACGATCAGGCTTGGGCCGCCGTTCTTGCTCCATTGTGCGTTGTCGTAGTATTCGCGCCATTCGTAGATCTTGCCGTCTTCAGTCAACTCGAACATACCGCACACTGGAAGAAGAGTTTGCCAAGTGCCACTGCCGTTCCAGTCCCATTGATCAAGGCGTTCGGTAATGACCTTGTTGCCGTGGCCAAAAACGTTGAGGAGCTTGAACTCAACCTTCTTCGCTGGAGCGAAGATCGACGCGATCATCTTGCGGACGTTAGCCTTGCCGCGAATCGCCTCTAGTGGCTGGTTGA
Organism: Deltaproteobacteria bacterium; assembly: GCA_043772795.1. GTDB lineage: Bacteria > Desulfobacterota > Binatia > Bin18 > Bin18 > VGTJ01. The sequence continues at coordinate 2,300 of JAYVFX010000627.1, read as the reverse complement.
GATAGCACATATCGTCAGTGCATAATGCCATGCAGGCATCGACGTCGCGATTGTCCCAACCTTTGAGAAACGCGCGGACCACAGCCTCATTACGGGCAATCTGCCAATTGGTATCAGTGCTCATGAAAACTTCCTCTGTTAATCGAGATGCAAGGTCGGTCCACCGTTAGTGAACCACAGCTTATTATCGAAATAATCGCGCCAGCCGCAGATCTTACCGGCTTCGTTGACATCGAACATGCCGATGCAGGGGAGTTTGAGTCCCCACCCCTTACCGTCGAAGTCCCAGCAGTCGAGGCGTTCGGTGACAACTGTGTTGCCACGACCAAAACAATTGCGCAGCTCCCAGTGCGCTTTGCGTGTCAGTTGCATGATACCTGCGACGATCTTGCGCACATCGCGTTGACCGACGACTGGTGCCAGCGGCTGATTGATGTAGACGATGTCATCCGACAGACACGCCATGGCGACATCTGGGTCGAGCGCTTCCCACGCGTCCATGAACAAGCGCACCTTAAAGACATTGCGTGCGACGATTTCATCCTGAGTCATGAAGCCTCCATTGCGTTACTCGTGAATGGGTTTTTCAAACGGCTTTTTTGCGCCGGTGAACTTACCGTTAAGCAGACGGGCGGTCAATTGTGAGCAACATTGCTTGTCTCTACTGACTACTCAATGCTGACTGCTTTCTTCGTAAGCGTTCAGCCGTCAGCGGTCAGCTGAAGCGCTCACGCCCCTCTACCTGGTGTCGTATCGACCGGTCGCTTCATGGCACCTTGAATCACTTGTTGTTTACCGACAGGGTGTGGATGGGGCGATTTCTGAACGACCCATTTGTCGCGCAGTCTGCTGATGATTCCGGACTGTGGGCATTTTGTGCCCGATGAGAAACCTGAGATCTTTACCACCTCGCTGCTGGCGTTTCTTGCTGGTATTAAGTTTTCAGGTACACAGTAACGATTGGGCGACGCGCGGTACCCTCCTGAGTGAGGCGAACAGACCTCGTCCCATGAGAAAGGATCTCCCCGATGAACGTCCCGAGTGTCGATCTCAAAAACCCAGACCTCTACACCAACGGTATCGCACACGAAGCGTTTACGCGGCTGCGACGGGAGTGCCCCGTGTACTGGAACCCGGAGACGGACGGCACGGGATTCTGGGCGCTGACCAAATACACGGACATTGTCGCGGTCTCTAAAGATCCAACCCTCTTCTCCTCGGCACGCGAGCGTGGTGGCCATCGTATCTTCAACGAACACGAGCAGGCGATCGGTGCGAGTGGCGATCCGAGCCGGTTCCAGGCGAGCATGATCAGCCTGGATCCCCCCGAGCACGTCCGCTATCGGCGTATGGTCACGCCGGGTTTCGGACCGCAGCGTTTGCGGGATATGGAAGGACGTATTCGACGGCGGGTGACGCACCTCCTCGACCAGATTGCCACTACCGGTGAGTGTGAATTCGTCTCGTCGGTGGCCGCCGAGCTGCCTATCCAGACCCTGGCCGAGCTGTTTGGGGTGCCACAAGAAGATCGACGTAAACTCTTCGAGTGGTCAAATGCCGCCATCGGCGAGGACGACCTGGAGTTGCGCGCCTCACCGGAGCACATGATGGCGTGTCTGCAAGAGATGGGGGAGTATTCGGCGCGGCTGTGGCAGGACCGACTCGCACATCCGGGCGATGATCTCATCAGCATGCTCGCACACGCTCGTATTGACGGCGAGCCGATGAGTGTGCAGAGCTATTTGACGACCTTCGTGCTGCTCGTCGTTGCTGGCAACGAGACCACGCGGAACTCCATCTCTGGGGGCCTCGTCGCGCTCACTGAGTTTTCCGAGCAACGTCGGCGGCTGATCGAGAATCCTGCCTTCATTGAGAACGCCGTCAGTGAGATCATCCGCTGGGTCTCACCCGTGCTCCACATGCGTCGTACCGCGACCCGTGACACCGAAATTCGTGGGCAGAAAATTCGGGAAGGCGACAAGGTCGTCATGTGGTACTGCTCGGCCAACCGGGACGAAGAGATCTTCCCCAACCCGTTTCACTTCGATGTCACTCGTCCGAAGGAGCCCGCGCACCTGGGCTTCGGCATCGGCCAGCACTACTGCCTGGGGTCTCGCCTAGCCGAGGTGCAGCTCCGCATCGTATTCGAGGAGTTGTTGCGACGCTTCCCTGATATTAAGCCCGTCGGTCCCCTCAAGCGCCTACGCTCAAACTTCCTCAATGGCATTAAATCGATGCCGGTGCGGTTCACGCCGGAACGACACTAAGGACGTGAGCGCTTGAAAACCGAAATATTCACA
>JAYVFX010000626.1:0-3279 GCA_043772795.1 Deltaproteobacteria bacterium | reverse complement strand
GGTATAGCTTGTAGACATGGCTCATTCCTATGAATCCAGGGTAGAGGCCCTACTGTTCTCCTTTCCACATTAGGGGATTCCGAAGTTCCTTTCACCTCTAACCTTAACACCCGCCCATTTGTAGGTGTAATTCGTATGAGACTATCATAAAACTGTAGGAGCTGTTGTTTGTGGATTGCGATTTTGGTTTCCTTACCCGGTAAAAATTGCATACCATGCTTTCAAGGTTGTAAGTAGCTCTCACTACCCTATTTTCGATTGTTCAGTACCGAAAGAAGAAGTTATAACCATAAGTGAAAGCCATAGTACTGACCTTGTTATGTTCCGAGCAGTCGCGAGTCCCATTTTTTAGTGCAAATTGAGACCTGGTCAAACTTGCTATGTTTGCGAGCGCTAGGTTACGCTGTACACAGGTGGCCAGTGCACGTCTTACGAGCACCCTGACTGTGAAAGCGTGTGGTGTAGAGCTGTTTTTTGGCTACTCGGGGAAGCTTCCAGCTCTCAGCGTAGCGGCAAATAGCCGAGATGGCGGAGCCACATGCAGAATCCGGCCCCCAATTGTGTTGTGACGTAGGGTTCAAATGAGAGCTGAAGTGGTAACCGGGTGCATAGACTAAACTGATTGAGGGTAAATGAGGCAAAATCTATGAAACAACGAGTACTAGTTGGCGCTATAGCGCTCTTGCTCTGCAGTGTTTCCCCGCACGTATACGCCCAGACGACTTCTCAGCGAAGTGGCACTAGCCAGAACCAAAATGGTGTATCCGGCAGCTCCCAGTCGCAGACTACGTCGACTTCTTCTAGTACGGGGACACAAAGTGCCGAACGCGATAGTGGTGATGATGACGATGACCGCCCCTGTCCTCCGAAGGATGATAGGGGCAAAGATGGCAAGAAGCATAAGCCCTGTCCTCCCAAAAGCCCTAAGAAATAATACCAATCCGCTATTCGCTGAGGATTCTCGCACTGTCAGAGAAAATCTTTTGTTATCGCAATCATAATTTCCAGGTCTTCTTCTCTATTTCCCCTCTCTTCTTAGCAACAAGTGAGGGAGGAGCTTCCGACCGTAATCTTATGAGGCGGTCAATGTCACATGTTCATTTTGTCCCTCTGTTGCTCTGCTTAAGTGCCTGCGCGTCTAGCGCGCCAGTACAACTAACCCCACACTCTTCGGTCGCTGTTTCAGCTCAAAGGGTCGTGACTGGTACCGCCACGTCTGACACGGCTGGAGATATGGCGTTGTTTACTACCGGAAGTCAACAGGACGGTACTGACCAGGAGAAGCTAACCCTCCTGTGGCAACAGCGGGCACAGGAAAAATCAAACGGTGAGTATCCCATTGGACCTGGTGATGTACTGGAAATTAATGTCCAGGCATTGGCGGATCTACAAAACCGCGCCGTGCGGGTCTCTGGCGAAGGGACAATCAAGCTTCCCTGGATAGGGGAGATGAAGGCTGTGGGGTTTACCGATGCAACCTTGACCGAAGAGATTAAGCGTAAGCTGCAAGAACATTACATGTACGACCCCCAGGTGCATATCTTTGTCCGCGAGTATCACAGTCGGCAGGTGGCAATATTGGGTGCGGTATCAAAGCCAGGGCTGTATAACTTGGCAACCGAGACCGACACCTTGCTCGACATGATTGCTTTGGCTGGAGGAATGAATGAAAGAGCCGCTCAGCGACTTAACCTTTTTCCTGCGGAGCAGGAAGCGTCGGCCAAGGAAGCCAGACTGGCTTCTGCCTCACCTGTTGCGTGGATGGCCAACGCTCCTTCTTCTCTCATCCTGAAGAGGACCGACCCTATTGTTATTGATCTCGAAGGTTTGACCAACGGTACTCATCAGACGTCTCTCGCGTTACCTGCCCGGCCCGGCGATGTTATCATGGTGCCAGAAGCCGGTGACGCCCTGGTGAAAGGGTGGGTGACAAAGCCGGGTTCCTACAAGATCACTACAGGGCTGACAATTGTCGGCGCGATAACTGCCGCTGGAGGTCTGCACTTTGCTGCAGATACCACTGCGGTAAAGGTTATTCGGACTCACAAGGGGGGAGGGAAGGCGGTTTTTATTGCCGACCTGCAAAAGATTGAGCGGGGTGAAGTTCCCGATATCGCTGTTAAGGAAGGAGACATCATCGACGTAGCGGCATCAACCGCGAAGTTGGTACCCTACGGATTTTATACCGTCATTAACGGCTTTATCCGACCCCAAGCTTCCTTCCCTCTATACTAGGCGCATCATATGAAAGAACTCTCCCCCTACCTCCTTCAGCAATCTAATTCTCCTACGCCCAGTGAAGGGACACCGGCTCGTAAAGGTCCTGCTGCTGAAGAAGGATTCGACCTTGGAGCGTATTGGCGGATTATTCGGGAACATCTGTGGGTCGTGGTTACGGTCTTTCTTGGTGCCGTGGTGTATACCGCGCTTACCGTCTTGCGGCTGCCTCTGCTGTACACTGCTGAATCCGCGCTGCTTATTGAACGCAAAGCGCCCCAGATATTGGAAACTCGTGGTGAGGTGAACGCCGAGGATATCTCATACGATGATTACGATTATTACAAAACGCAATACGAAATCCTGAAAAGCCGCTCTCTCGCCGCGCGAGTTATCCGTGACCAGGGATTAAATCGTGCCGTATTTTTCTCAGGCGGTGAAACCAGAAAAGAGGGGCTTATTGGTGGACTATGGATACGAATTAAGACCTGGGTGAAAGTGCGCGTAGGAGCTGGGCTGGTAGCTGCCGTACCCGAGCCGAGTCCTGAAGAAAAATCCTATGGGATGGATGCCAAGTTGATTAATCCCTATTTGGCGACGTTACAGGTCAAACCCGTACGGCAAACGCGTTTGGTGAAGGTTGCCTTCACTACGCCGGATCCTGATCTCTCTACACGCCTCGCGAACTCTCATGCCCAAGCCTACATACGTTACGGACTTGAGCTAAACACCCAGGCCAAAGGTGAAGCGCAGCGCTTTCTCGAAGAGAAGCTGGTTGAATTGAAAGAGCGAGTAGAAAAGTCCGAAGTTGCACTCAATCGCTATCGACGCGACAAAGGCATCATTTCGCTGGATGACAAAGAAAATATCGTCGTTGAACGCTTAGGGGACCTCAATAAGCGGCTCACCGAAGCTGAAGCCACGCGGATCGGGTTGGAGGCGCAGGTGCGTCTGATCCGCAAGCGCGACTATTATTCGTTACCGGCAGTCATCGCAAACGGTGACATTCAAACCTTAAAAGCAAACCTGGCGAAATTGGAAGACGACTATGCGCAGATCTCG
>JAYVFX010000625.1:0-2742 GCA_043772795.1 Deltaproteobacteria bacterium | reverse complement strand
CTTTTCGCCTCTTACCCTCTTCGCCTTTTCGCCCAACTCAATGAGTCAACTGTCGAAAGCGAAGCATATGGACCTCAATTCTGATCGCATCTCCTTGAATGACTCCCTCGAAACTGTAAATGACTGGTTCTACGATCAAGGAGATGCGATCAGAATTGAGGTCCATATGCTTCGCTTTCGACAGTTGACTCATTGAGTTGGGCGAAAAGGCGAAGAGGGTAAGAGGCGAAAAGGAAGGCAACAAAAATGTCTTTTCGCCCTTTCGCCCTTTCCCCTTTTCGCCCAGGCCTAGGCCGTTGCCTTCCGTCCCATCTGCTTTCCAACCGGCTTCAAGAATTTCCCGCGATACTCTGCCGCTAACTTCTCTGCCGGTTGTGTGAGAATGGCAATAACTTCCTCCACAACAGCGGCAGCCTTCTGCGCCACCTCATCGGGTTTGTTGCCTGCGAGTGGATGTGGAATCACTGCAATCGGTATTCCTCGCATACCCAAGTTCTGCGATTCAGCGCGTCCAAGCGGAGCAAATTCATCGCTGCAAATGACTGCGGTCGGAACGCCACGTTTTTCCAGTTCGATAGTGTCGTGGAGACCCCACGACGTGCACGACCCTCAATCACCGATGGCGACAATCGCCGCATCACACATAGAGAGTTTCGTGATGACCGCCTCAGGCGCAGGCATTGAGGCATTCTTTTCACCTTTGACCACCAAAAATTCACCAAACCGGACACGGAGCAACTCCTCAACTTTCGCTAGGAGCAATCCAGCATTCGCCTTGCGGTTATTGAGGAACCCAATCGTTTTCCCTCGTAAATCAGCCTCACGCCGAGCTAGCGGCAATTCCTGCGCGCGGGCTTCAGCAACCGGATTCAGGACTTCAATGAAACCCATGACATTCTCCTTTTTCATTCCACAATCCGCATTCCGCATTGTTCTATATTCCAACCCTCTTGCCGGTACAATGTGGCGAAGGTTACAGTACCGGCCATGTCGAACGTGATTATTCCTATTTATTACGACTACGCCTCGTCTCTGTGTTACGTGGCTAAGAAGGTCATGGAACAGCTCCAGGGGAAATTAGCGATCGAACTTTTGTGGAAAGGCGTGCAGATTACACGCCGACACGAAGGGTGGAAAAACGGCGAGATGATCGGCGACGAAGCAAAAGGCAAGATTTTTCGTATTGCCAAAGACACTGGGGTGACGCTGCGTGTGCCAAAGCGTTGGCTGGACTCAACCGCTGCACTTGAAGGTGCAGAGTTCGCCCGTGGACAGGGAAAGTTTGCGGAGTATCACGACGCCGTATTGAAAGCGGCGTTTGAAGAGGGAAAAGACATCGGTGACCTCTCGACCCTCATTGGCATCGCAGAGAGTGTTGGGCTATCAGGCAGTGACTTACAACACGCGTTAGCGGAGGGGGCTTTTACGGCTCGCGTGAAAGAAACTGAGAGTGAAGCCGCGACGTTCAACATCGTCGGCTATCCGACGTTTATGCTGGGGTCATTTCCGTTAATCGGGATTCAACCGGCGGAGACAATGCGCTTGTTGATTCAGCGCTATATCGATAAATCACGGGAGCAAGTGGGACACTAGCAGGGGCACGTCATGCCGTGCCCCTACCCGAGAGGAAACCGACAACTACGCGTTCGGTGGGTTCGTCGAAACAATAGAGGCGGTGTCTTCCAATCCCATCGCCTTAATTGACGCTTCAAAGCGTTCCGTCATCACGGCATCTTCATCAATGAAATCACGCGTCAGGCAGCAATATTCAAGCTGCAGGCCATTAGGATCTTTGAAGTAAATCGACTTCGCCCAGTCATGATCAACAACATCGGAAACCGCTATCCCTTTCGCCGCAAGCTCTTTCCGTTTCTCTTCAAGCGCGGCTTCCGTGCCGGCTTCAAAGGCAAAGTGATAAAATGCGCTCGGCACGCCAAGACCACGATTGATACCTGCATCATACTCGGCGGGTACGCCTGGGACTTTCCGCGCTTCCATAAACGCCATCAGTTGGTCACGCCCGGTATCAAAGAAGATATGACGGATGTGGCCACCCTCTTTGATCTTGATGGTATCACAACGTACTGGCTTGAAACCGAGAATGCCCTCGTAGAACTCTCGGGTCTTGTCGAGATCCAGTGTGGAAAAACCAAGATGAGAAAACCCTTTGTGTGTCATCGCAGATCCTCCTTTGTCCTTTATATATGTATCAGAGCCGCAGCAGCTTTTGCCAGTATAGCGTATGAGAATAGTCCACTTCTAGCACTCTTCACAGGAGAATTGCAGATGCGGCCCTTCCCGCCCTCACGGGATGCCGTTCTGCATGGTATGAAACACTGCATGACCAACGACCACTCCCCCGTACCCGTCCCGTTCCGGACAAAGCTGTTCTATGGCGTAGGCTCGGTTGCCGAAGGGACGAAGCAGAGCGCTTTTACTGTTTTCCTCTTGTTTTACTATAACCAAGTGCTTGGGGTGTCCGGAACTTTGAGCGGTATGGCAATCTTTATTGCCCTGTGTGTTGATGCGTTGGCTGATCCATTGGTCGGTTCGCTCTCGGATAATTTTCACTCACGTTGGGGACGTCGTCACCCTTTCATGTACAGTGCGGCGCTACCCATGGCGCTATGTTTCTTCACCCTCTTTAATCCGCCGTCTGGTTTGGGTCAGACGGGACTGTTTCTGTGGCTAACAGTGTGGGCAGTCGGCGTGCGTGTCGCTATGACCTGTTATCTCGTTCCC
>JAYVFX010000624.1:0-2355 GCA_043772795.1 Deltaproteobacteria bacterium | reverse complement strand
CAAAGACCTCGACATTGGCTTCGTCAATGGATAATCCCCGTCCTTCGTCAGGGAAATATTGCCTTGCTCCCCTAAAGCAGTCTATAGTGCGGCTATGCGTGAACTGAGGGCTGGTATCGTTGTCATCGGAAACGAGATTCTCTCAGGCAAGACGGTCGATTCAAATTCGGCGTTCCTGGCACGTGAACTTCGTCAACTTGGTGTCACGCTCAAACGCGTCACAGTGATTCCCGATGAGTTAGATGTCATTGAAGAAACTGTCCGTGACTTCCACCAAACGTTTGATCTCGTCTTCACATCTGGTGGAGTCGGTCCCACGCACGACGACATTACTATCGAAGGCGTCGCTCGGGCACTTGGTCGCCGCGTGATTGTCCATCCCGTCCTTGAAGCGAAGATTCATGAATATCTGAACGGAAAGACTCCGAACGCTGCCCATCTGAAAATGGCTGAAGTACCAGAGGGAGCGGAATTACTCGCAGACGAGCGCATTCGTTTCCCCACTATCAAAGCGGAAAATATTTATATCCTGCCAGGAATCCCCGAGATTCTGCAGCAGAAGTTTCACGCACTCAAAGATCGCTTTGCTGTCGACCCCTACTATCTAAAAATCATCTATACCAACGAGCTGGAAAGTATCATTGCCGTTCATCTGAACGAAACGTTACGTGTCTACCCAGAGTTACTTTTAGGGTCATACCCGAAGATTGGTAATAGCGAGTATCGTGTTAAACTGACACTCGAGTCAAAAGATAAGGAGTATGTCGAACGCGCATTCGCGCACTTGATGCAACTTTTACCCACCGGCTGTGTGGTAAAAACAGAAGGATAATAAAGAGGTTGAAGAGGAGGTTGAAGCCATGGGAAAGAGAATGATCCGTATCGTAAGTAGTGGACTGCTTGCCTTGTTATTGTCGGCTCCGATGGCCGCCCGTGCTGACTTTAGCGACGATGCCGGGATGGGAACGGCGACGGTCCTTGCCAATGTCGTCTACATGCCAACCAAGTTGGTGTATGCAGCGCTCGGTGGTCTCACTGGTAGTTTTGCCTATTTGCTGACCGGCGGCAATTATACTGCGGCAGAAAGAGTCTGGACCCCATCACTGGGCGGGAATTACGTGCTCAATCCCGCGCATCTCCGTGGCCAAGAACAAATTTACTTCAGTGGCCCATTGCAGGAACCTCGACGGGCGGCGCGCTAATCCGTGAAAAAAACTCTCTGGGGTGTTCTCATCCTTTGTGTTGTCGGTCTCACTGCGGGTGGGTGGTGGTATCTGCGTTTGCGCGCGGCTGCTCAGCAATGGGAAGGGTCGGTCGCAGAAATTCTCAGCGAGAAGTTAGAGAAGGATACCGACACCATGGAGATCGAGTTCACCTCCAGAGTTGACGCTCCGGTTGCCTCGGTCTTTCGCGCATTTACCGAGCCTGAACGTTCGCAAGAGTTTAGTGAATCTGTTCGCTACGCGAAGCTCCTGAACAACGAAGGCAATCGCAAAACGGTAGAGTTCGAGATGGTGATTCTTGGCCAGCCACAACGTTTGACCTTGGAATTTACTTTCATTCCGGAAGAGAATCGGGTCGCTATCAAAACCGTACAGAGCCAATTCTCTGATCTGATTGGACAGTATCTCTTCACACCGTCACCGGACGGTGCCAAGACGTTGATAAGCTACACAGGAACCGCCAAGGACAAAGCCAAGCTCCCAGTACCGCTTTCTTTGCAGAAGAGCGCGCTGCGCGAGACCTTTGTGTCAACCATTCGTGCGTTGAAAAAAGGTCTCGCTGCACAACCGCAACCGCCTACTTCTTGAACAACGACTTAATCTGATCTTTCCATCCCTGCTCTGACACGGCAGCAACCTTCGGCAGGCGAGTCCGAATTTGCTGCATGTCCCAGCCTGTGAGTGAGGCTAACGTCTGCGCTTCGCGCTCTTGCCGCTGAGAGACTTGTCGCAGATACTCCTGTCCAGTAGGACAACTTGCAGCACCAGTCCAGGGATGACGCAAGATGTAGCGCCCCTGAAAGTTCGACGTATCCTGCGTTACTTTGAAGGACAGATCCTCTGGAAAGTGTTGTGCATCATAGCGAACGTGTAAGCGTGTCACATACGCCTGGATTGCCCCACCACCTGGCATCGGCATCATTCCTGGTGCCGTCCTCTCTTGTGAGCCACCAAGCCACCACACGCCAAGGGCTTCTAACTCTTGCTGTGAGAGCGGTTCTGCCGCACAAGGATCGCACCAGCTCATATTCCAGGCATACTCAATAAACACTGCCTGTGAATTCTCCTTGCTCGTCGCCGTGCGAAACATGTCGGTATAGAACTTGGCAAACTCTTGCTTGATATACGGGGG
>JAYVFX010000623.1:0-3940 GCA_043772795.1 Deltaproteobacteria bacterium | reverse complement strand
AAAAGGCAAAAGGATAAAGGATAAAGGATTTCTTTTATGCTCTTAGCCAATAAAGTTGCGCTTATAACTGGCTCTGTGCGTGGAAGTGGTGCGGGAATTGCCCGTGTCTTTGCGCGGGAAGGGGCACGGATTGTCCTCAATCAAGTAAAAGATGAAGGAAACCCACAACGAGTGCTTGAAGAAATCCAAGCCGCTGGCGGGAAGACACTATTTGTGAAAGCGGACATCACCGATGAGGCCCAAGTCCGTGAGATGGTGAAGAAAGCCAAGGATGCGTTTGGCGGAGTTGATATTCTTGTCAGCAATTATGCCGCTGCGATCCCTCGCAAAAGCTTTTTCGACATGACCTGGGCAGAGTGGCAGGAACAAATAGAGACGACATTAAAGGCTGCGGTGCTGTGTAGCCAAGCCGTATTACCCGGCATGAAAGCCCAACGCTGGGGACGGATCATTAGTGTCAATACTATTGGTATTCATCAGCCCGCTCTGACGTATCATGGCTACACAGCAGCCAAAACCGCAATGCTTGGCTTCACGCGAAACCTTGCAGTTGAAGTTGGACAGTACAACATCACAGTTAATATCGTTTCTCCTGGGCTGACCTTGACTGAAGAAGTGAAAGCAATGCTCACTCCAGAAGCTCAAGAGAAACATGAAAAGCAGATTCCGCTGCGCCGTACCGGCACTGTCGATGATACCGCCAATGCCGCGTTATTCTTTGCTTCAGAGTTGGGGAGTTTTGTGACCGGACATTATCTCCCGGTTTGTGGTGGACAGGTGTTAGAGTAATAATGCAAGTGGTCACTGTTAGGTTTAGAGGCGGCAAATTTGCCTACGCTTCTTTTTAGTTCTGATAATCTTTCTCTTGTAAAATTAGACGAGCAAGATCGAAGTATGAAAATAACCCGTTGATAATTGCTTAGGGGCTATCCGGGAAATAACCTCCGACAAATCAAAAGGAGCGTAGATCTTGGTTGATATATCGCGTGTCGTTGATTGCAGTTCTCCTCGCGACTGGGGTACTAACTGTGAAGCTCAAAGACTATCTGGTCGCCGTGCAGGAGCCCCGCCACGAGGTGTTTGCCAATCCCAGCTCGTGGCTGCCGTGGAATTATCCGGCCGCGCTCGTGCCGTCGTAAGGTACGCGTATTCGTACCCCTTTGTCACGCACGCCCACCGGTGCGACACGATTTAGAGGACACGAATGTCTGCGGTTTGACACTCCAATACTCTGGGATGTGTTCTTTAACCCACCCGCTGACAGCCTAAGCAGTTGGCACGCAACAGCTGACCCATTCGGTGAAATACACACTTACATGACAAATATTCCCCGCGGCAAGTGAACGCCTGAGCAAGACAGACTCTTATGCAAAACCCTTCATGTGCGTGTAGAGGTCCACTCTTTTTTGGCGCAGTTTACCGGGTGAGTAGTTCATCAACCACTCTTCCGCTTTCTCTTTGAGAAACAGGTTACTCTCAGTCAGGCTGCGGCCAGCAGCTGTGGTCGCCTCGACGACAGCGCGGAAGTAATAGTGATTAAAAATCCGGTTGAATTCCGTGAAGTAAATGTCGGCGACTCGCTGATTGCCACGAATGATGAGCATGTTCTCATCATTCACGTTAGTGGAAGCGTTACTGAAATTGGCCGAGCCAGTCACGACGATAGGGTCGTCACTTAACGGATCCATCAAAAGAAACTTCGAATGTACGTAGTCGAGCCTGAAAAAGAGGGGAAGAGGAGCGTAGGCGGGGGCTACAGCAGCAAAAGGATGGGCTAGAATCGCCAGAAAAGAGGCAGAAAGGCACAAAAGCTGGTGATTTCATGAAGTGGCAAAAACCGAAAAGGGAGGCGCCTCGTGCTGAAGGGGTGTTGTTGAAGAACTTTCTTAATTCCGCGCATCCGCTGTATCGCTTAGCGGGCGTGGTGAACTGGGCGCAATTTGAGCGGCAATTCGGCAAGTTCTACGCGGATGAAATGGGGCGTCCGGCATTAGCCACGCGCTTGATGGTAGGCCTGCACTATTTGAAGTACCTCTATAATGTGAGTGATGAAGTGGTAGTAGCGAGTTGGGTGGAGAATCCGTATTGGCAGTATTTCTGTGGAGCGGCGTATTTTGCGCATGAGTTTCCGTGTGATCCGACGAGTTTAGTGAAGTGGCGGCAGCGGGTCGGCGTGGCAGGGAGTGAAAAGTTGCTGAAAGAATCGTTAGCCGCGGCGCAACGGGGAGCGGTCCTCCCCCCGACGGAGATCAAGCGAGTCAATGTGGATACGACAGTGCAAGAGAAAGCGATCGCGTTTCCGACCGATGCGCGCTTGTATCACAAAGCGCGACAAGCCTTGGTTCGTGTGGCAGGGAGTTGTAACTTTAAGTTACGGCAAAGTTATGTGCGGCTGAGCAAACGCGCGTTGGTCAATCAGGGCCGCTACGGAGCGGCGCGCCAACTCAAGCGGGCACGCCGGGAAACGCGCAAACTGCGTACTTATCTGGGGCGGGTGTTGCGCAACGTCGAGCGCGGGCGACCGAAGCTGTCGACGAAACAGGAACAGCGAGTGAACATCGCTCGCCGGATCTTTACCCAACAGCGGACCGATCACGGCAAGGTCTATAGTGTCCATGCCCCGGAGGTGGAGTGTATCGCGAAGGGGAAAGTCCACAAGCACTACGAGTTTGGCTGCAAAGTGCCCATCGTCACCACCTCGCGGCAGAGCTGGATTGTCGGGATCGATGCCGTCCACGACAATCCTTATGATGGCGTGACCTTGAAACCCGCCCTCGCCCAGGTCAAGCGCTTGACGGGAGTCCGACCCGAGGAAGTGTTTGTCGATAAGGGCTTTCGCGGGCAGCGCTATCATCCAAAAGCCGTGGCGGTGTATATCGCGGGCCGGCGAAATCTCACGCCCCAGTTGAGCAAGTTGCTTAAACGTCGCTCCGCAATTGAGCCCGTGATTGGGCATACCAAACACGACCACGGCATGAATCGCAATTATCTACTCGGAAAAGTGGGCGATCGCATTAACGCCTTGCTCAGCGGTGCGGCCTGGAACCTCAAGAAACTCTGGCGCCACTTTGTTGAACATCCGCTGCCAGTAGCCGCTACCTGACTTTTTCAGGGACGACTAAGATACTCTCGCACCTGCGTCTCACTGCGCTTGATGCCCGTCAGAGCTTCGATCTTATTCTGGGCTTCTTTGATCGTCGCCGGCGGATGCGAACGAAAGTAGGTTTCCAACGAGGCATAGTGTTCCTGCAAGGCACTCCCTGGTCCCTGGATCGCCACTTCTTTCAACCGCTCCACCCCTCCGTCAACATAAAGTTGGAAGTAGTCGCGGAGCGTGTTCTCCGTAATGTTCACTAACTGCGCGATCTGGCCATACGGGAGGCCATGACTCTTCAGCCCCAGTGCTTCCATCCGCCGCTGCACCAGCGGAATCGGGTGACGATACCGCTCATAGTTCAACTCCTCTAAAATCGCCGGGGTAAACTCCAGTTGCATTGTCATACCCACATCTCTTACCAGATGACAAATGCTCCGTCTCTAAAACCGCAATTCTTTCCCGTGGACAGTAGAATAGAGGCTGGTGTCCACAGCTTCATACAGCTTGAAGACGTTCGTCCCTCGGTTCTTGATTGTTTCGTTTCCTGTTCCATACAGAACAAATGATGATGTTTTTCGCCATAATGCTATCGACCCCTTATCTGTATGAGCATCAGACCAACATCTCTCCCTGGGCGGCTACCACAGGTTCCGATCGTTCGTAGCTGCCTCATACTGTCAATGTGATAATCAAATGGGCAGTTCTAACTATCATTCCCAATCTACCGAGACCACATCCGCGAGGTGTTGACTAGGAGCCATCCTCTGGCATAGTGAACGGAAGACTCAAGCCGCTTGTTGAAAGTGGGACTGGATTTCTTCCTCCGGTTTGCGCTGACGGAAG
>JAYVFX010000622.1:0-7138 GCA_043772795.1 Deltaproteobacteria bacterium | reverse complement strand
TCTACAGTCAGATTGAAAACAAAGTGCGGCAACTTCGAGACGAAGCGAGAAACAAATCTGAACAGGAAAAGTCAAACACTAGAAGCTCGACAAGGGACTTGAACTTCAACTCGCATTACCTTTCAGAGTTTCGCGGTCACCTTTATCAATTCAACAGTTTTAGCAATGGTGAATCTGCAACCTTAGCAAACATGCCAGCAATGCTGCTCACTGGCGCGGCTGGGCAAGGAAAAACTCACCTCTTATGCGAGGTTGCCCAACGAGACATGCAATCAGGAATCCCTCGGCTTTTGCTTCATGGCGAGTACTTCGCCGATGGTGAACCTTGGAGCCAAATCATTCGACTCTTCGGCCTTGACTGCACCAAAGACGAATTTCTCGGAGCACTAGAAGCGGCAGCCCAATCCAATCAGTGTCGGGTGTTAATTTTTATTGATGCCTTAAACGAGGGAAAGGGACGAGAATTGTGGCAGAAACACCTCCCAGGCATGCTCACAGCAATAGCTCGTTCCCCATGGTTGGGAATTATCGTAAGCGTGCGGAGTTCTTATGAGGATCTTGTCATTCCGGAAGGGGTAGTTCCCCATCGGATGGTACGGGTAGAACATCAAGGTTTCCAGGAACACGAGTATCAAGCTGTTCATCGCTTTTTCAGTCACTATGGTATTCAGCCAACGAGCCCACTCCTTGTCTCCGAGTTCTCGAATCCCTTGTTTCTCAGGCTGTTCTGTCGAGGATTACAAAGCAACGGTCTCACCCAAGTTCCTACCGGGCTTCGTGGTCTCACGGCAGTAATGAAATTTTTTCTTGACTCCGTTAACAAAAGACTCTCAAGACCAGATTGTTTAGATTACGATGAGCATTCCAATCTTGTACAGAAAGCGGTGGAAAAGCTCGCGGCAACTATGACCGCTCAGAAAACGTACCGCCTATCCCGTGACGAAGCTTCCAGCCTTGTTAAGGCGATTCACTCAAGTGAGAGTTATGACAGAAGCCTTTTCCGTCACTTGATCGCCGAAGGGGTTCTATCGGAAGATCGTTGGCGTGGAGACTCGGGAGTAACTGAGATAGTCCGCTTTACCTATGAGCGCTTCGCTGACCATCTGATTACGAAATATCTTTTGGATAAACACCTGAAACCGAAAGCTTTCAGAAAATCTTTTTCGGAACGTACGGCGTTAGGACAACTCTGTAACGACGAACGAGCTTGCTAGAGAAACCAAGGGCTCATAGAAGCGCTCTCAATTCAGTTGCCTGATGGTGTGGTTTTTATCTTCCTCGAACCGTTATCTCCGCGATCGCACCACGAAAGCTTTGATTCGACTTTTCGAGAAGCGCATTCCTTGTTTGCAGAAAGTCCTCTCAACATTTCATGCAGTTGATGATCCGTACGTGATAGAGAGACTTTTGGCAGTTGCATACGGATGTACTCTACGCAACGTCAATCCTGGTGATGTGGGGGGGGCTGGCTCAGGATGTGTACGACTGGATCTTTCGCGATGGGCAGCCACCACCGCATCTCTCTTACGAGACTATGCCAGAGGAGTGGTTGAGATAGCCTTGCATCGGGGAGAGAAACTAAACATCGAAGAAGAAAAACTTCGCCCGCCCTATCGGAGCGACTGGCCATCTCTTGCGATTCCCACACTAGAAGACTTGAAACTTTTGGGGGAATAGAAGCCGAACGCTCCAGATGAAGAAGTATCTAAACGTTGGCTGTACAGCTCAGTTATGGAGGATGGAGATTTTTCACGGTATGTTATTAGCCAGTTAGCTGAATGGTCCTCGGAAAAACTGAGAGAGGAACATAACCCGACTCATCGAGAATTGCACGACCAGTTCGTTGAGTCACTTTCTAATCGCCAGAAAAAGGCTTTCGACAATTACTCTAGACTTCAAGCTAGCATTGCTCTCCTTCGTTCTGTGAGTCCTGACCTACAGCAGAGGATGTGTAGTCCAGAATCGAAGACATCAGGCAGAAACGCCGCGCTACAACAATCACTAAAAGTGTTAATCAAAGCGCTCGGGCAACGCTCCAAGAAATGTAAACTCTTCCATGATATCGTGGTTCCTTACCTAACTCACCCCCATACCTTTCACACCGAGAACCACTTTGACAGCGAGATGGCTCGCCGTTGGATGATGCAAAAAATTATCAATCTGGGTTGGACGGTTGAACGGTTTGGTGAGTGTGATCGACACGCCCAGTCTTCATATGGACGTGAAGCTCACAAGACCGAACGGATCGGCAAGAAATATCAATGGCTCGCTTATCATGAATTGCTAGCGCGGCTCTCTGACAATTTCAAATTACTTGCAGGTCACTGGGGAGAAGACATCTCCGAGTACCACGGTCCCTGGAATGTAGGCCACGGACGGGATATCGATCCTTCCAATCTGTTACGGAAGACGGAAAGAGAAGGTTGGGGAATACATCAAAATACCTGGTGGTTTCCCCTGTCGTACAGTAGTTGGCAATCACCAACAGATACTGAGAACTGGCTTCGGACCACAGAAGATTTACCAACTCCTGAACCACTTATTGAAGTAACTCAACCCACTGATCATTCTCGCTGGTTCGTATTAGACGCTTATTATGAATGGGGACAACCCATTTCCCCAGGAGAGGACCGATACAAAATACCTCGGTGGAAGATTTGGTACACGCTCAAGAGTTACCTTGTCCGAAAAAACGATGCCGCCAAGGTGTTCGCTTGGGTAAAGAAGCAAAACTTTATGGGTCGCTGGATGCTGGAATCACATGACTCAACCGAGATTTTCCTTGGCGAGTTTTTTTGGTCTCCGGTCTTCCAAGATCATGATCGCCCCTACTTTCATCGAGACGGTTGGACCCAGGGGAACAATAACCATATCCCAGCAAAAGTACTCAACACCACAGACGGTTACATGCAGGAAAGAGGGACCTTTGACTGCTCAATCGACGATACAATGATCATCTCTTTACCTTGCAAACTTTTGGCCGCGGGGATGGGTATACATTGGAACGGTATCGAAGGCCATTTCTTCGACAAGCAGGGTAATCTTATTGCTTTTGATCCCTCTGTTCGTACTCCTGGCCCCGGCGCGTTATTAATCAGACGAGAACCGTTAATCGAGTTTCTCAATGCAAATGACTTAGAGATCATATGGACTCTTCTTAGAGAAAAAGAGTACCTCGACGGCTCGACAACTCGGAAAGATTACAAGGGACGGTTGAAAATTAGCGGAGCATATCGGTTTATCCAGGGAAAGATTCAAGGCACACATTCTGGCTCATTCATTGCCCCCAGCTAGTTCTGACTGAGAATTAGGGTTACAGGCAAGAAGGCAAGAATAGATCGAAGTTGGTCAGTGTCAAACAATTGTGACTCTAAATGCGACCCGCCTTCACCTTCGGTGAGGACACGTTGCAGGACTTGGTCCAGCCATACGGCGACTGGCTCACGCTCTGAGATAAATGTGTGCACCAACGCGTCGAGAAATCCGCGCGATTCTAGACCAATCCGCTTTTTCTGCTGGTCAACTGGAATCCAGAGCACCACCACGGCTAGATTGTCCGGATCTCCACTCGCTTGAACAACACCAGTCTTGTTCGGCAATCACGCTTCAGGTGTTCCTGGGGTGCTGCCAGGGCGGGGAGCGAACGTGAGAGGACCCGCACAACCTGTTCCAGACTTTTCTGGAGGGTCGCAAGAGACACTCCCAAGCGGTGAGTCACGGCAAAATCAGCAGTATGCGTCACTGCGACAATCAAAATTGTAGCGACAGAAACTACGATAAGAGAAAAAATTTTCACACGCGGTGATGAGGGAAGGTCATAGGGGCGACCGTCCGGTTACCCCTACGCCGATAGAGAGATCACTCTTATTTTCCAATCACCATCGCCACGGTTGTCGTACCGGAACCACCAATATTGAGGGTCGCAATCTTTTTCGCATCTTCAATTTGGTATTCTCCAGCTTGCCCGGTCACTTGCTTAAAGGCATCGAGCGCCTGGCGGGTGCCGGTCGCTCCAACTGGATGTCCACAACCGATGAGTCCACCACTGGCGTTGATCGGTAACTTGCCACCGAATTCGATCGTGCCCTCTTCTACCGCTTTCCACGACTCACCCGGCTTCGTCAGACCAAAATGATCGATCGCCATATATTCAGACGTGGTAAAGCAATCGTGCGTTTCGATCCCCTGCACTCCCCACGCATCAGCGATTCCAGCGCGACGAAAGGAATCAACGATCGCCTGCCGAGTGTGCGGCAAGATATAAGGGCTGTTTTTGCTCTCTGCCACTTTGGTCTCAAATCGCATGGGAGCCGTCCGATGACCCCAGCCAAGAATACGCGGGAGTTCTTCTAACTTCAGCCCACGACGTGCAGCGTAGGCACGGGCGAATGACTCAGAGGCCAGGAATAGTGAAGCAGCACCATCAGTGACTTGTGAGCAGTCACGCACTTTCAAGCGCCCGGCAACCGGATTGGCATATTTTCCTGAAGTGAGGTTCTGCGTTTCGTTGGTGAACCACCCTCTCGTTTGCGCCTGTGGGTTCCGGCGAGCATTAGAAAAATTGATCTCAGAAATACGAGTCAAGTATTCGTCTTTGAGCCCAAACCGCTTCTCATATTCATCGCCCAAACGACCAAATAATTTTGGAAACGGGAACTCGACGCCTTTGGCTTCGTACTCGTACCACCCAGCAGTACCGAGGAAGTCACCACCAGTGGCCGGGTCTACAGTCTTCATTTGCTCAACACCAATGACGAGCGCGACGTGATAGCGACCCGCCTCGATCTCGGCAGTCGCCATCATCATCGAGACACTCCCAGATGCACAGGCGGCTTCGTGACGGGAGGTCGGAATGCCGGAGAGCGCAGGATCGATCTCGCCGAGGAACCCACCAAGGTGTCCTTGTTTGCAATACAGTTCGGCAGCGAAATTACCGACATGTGCAACTTCAACTTCTTTCGCCTCAAGCTGCGTCGAGGTCAGCCCTTCGACGACCACCTCTTTCATCATCCCGACGACATCTTTGCCCTCTTTCATCCAGTTCCGCGCGAAGTCGGTCTGATACCCCCCTAGAATATATACCGGTGCGGCCATGAACTTTCCCTCCTCATGCTGCCGAGCCTTATGGTTCGGACATTGATAAGATTTCTCACAGTCAGATTCAGTTGTCCTATCGCGTTGAGATAGGAAGGTCAACAAAGTGCGCGCACGGAGAGCGTGAGGCGTAATGGGAAGTTATTGAATCTGTACCCCTCACGCACTCACATCCGCAGCAACACTTTAAGCACTCCAGGCTGGGCGGCATGGTGCACTGCCGCTACTCCCTCAGTCAGTCGGTAGACCTGATCTATGAGCGGAGCCACAGATAGATGTCCCTGCGCCAACGCTTGCAGCGCGGGTGGAAACGGCCCACAGCGTGAGCCAACCACAGTTACTTCGTTAATCACTAACGGTGCTAACGAGAGGGTATGGGCTTGTGCGACGGTGCTCTTCAGGACTAGCGTCCCGCGCGGACGAATGATGGACATTGCTTGAGTGAGTCCTTCGGTCGTTCCGGTTGCCTCGATCACGACCGCTACTGGTCGCGGGTGCCACTCGGTGCGGACAACCGTATGCATTCCGAGCTGACGTAGCACTGCGAGTTTCTTTTCGTGTTTTCCTACGATTGTGACATACGCACCCGCCACATGGAGGACCTGCGCACACAACAGGCCAAGTTTTCCGTCCCCTAGAACGACAACTTCCGTACCTGGCAGCAAATGGATCTGTGCAAGGATCTCAAAGGCCGCGGCAAGAGGTTCGGTAAAGACCGCCGCTTCATCAGTGACCGCCTCAGGAACCACGTGCAGGTTAGCAACCGGGACCGCAAGATACTCCGCGAAACTCCCATCAGCGTTGAGAATGCCCATCACTTGACGATTGGCACAGTGACGCCCTAACTGCCGCTGGCACCATTCGCACGAGCCGCAAGCAAAGTTGATCTCACCAACCACACGTTTTCCTTGCAAGGAAGCAGCTCCGGCAACGACTTCCCCAACAAACTCATGCCCCGGCACTCCAACGAACCCCATGTATCCCCTAAAAATTTGCAGGTCAGTCGAACAGATTCCCGCGAAACGAACGCGAACGAGTGCCCACCCCGGCGGCAGCTGCGGTTCGGGATACGTCTCGCACGGTTGCAGTTGATTCCCATCCCAATGCAGGGCTTGCATATATAATTCTCCGAAATCACTTATTGTGAGGCGATAGGCAATTGTAGGGACAGGGCGCGCCGTGCCCCTACGGCTCCTCAGGCAAACGATAGCCAAAAACCGTGCCCGCTGAAAAGTTATCGACAAATTCTCTATTCTGGGACTTGCTTTCTGCACATAGGATATGGTGCAATGAAGGCCGTTATAAACTGATCATGAAAGATACCACCGATCCCGATCCAGTTCCACGATACAGAGTACCTTCATTCGAACGCGGACTCGCTTCGCCTTTTCATTACTTCGCTATTGCTCAGCACTTCTCTTTGTGATTTCGTATGTTTGGAATTGAGTGGCAACTTCTGCTTACCCTCTTCCTCATTCTTGTCAACGCGATTTTTGTGGCGGCAGAGTTCGCAATCGTCAAAGTCCGCGGAGCCCACATCGACGATCTCGCACGCCGTGGAAGCCCGCTTGCACGTTTCGCCAGTAAAGTAGTCCATAATCTTGACTCCTCTCTTGCTGCGGCTCAACTTGGTATCACCTTCGCCAGTCTTGGACTCGGCTGGATTGGGGAACCGGCAGTCGCGCAAGTGATTGAGCCGGTGTTCAGTACCCTCAACGTCACTTCTCCGACGTTCGTCCATAGCGTCTCATTCGCCGTAGCTTTTGCGTTGATCACCATCTTGCATATTATTATCGGTGAACAAATGCCGAAGTTTCTCGGTATTCGTAGAGCACAAGAAGTCGCGTTGTGGACGTCGCTTCCGCTCTGGCTTTTTTCCGTCTTGTTCTACCCCTTCCTGTGGCTGCTCAATCGGTGCGCAAATGGGCTGTTGCATCTCTTTGGGGTGCGAGCGGTGAACAGCCAGGAGTTAGCCCACTCTGAAGAAGAACTTCGCGTGATCCTTTCGGAATCGCAGCGGCAGGGTGCACTGCCTGCGGGAAAG
>JAYVFX010000621.1:0-3963 GCA_043772795.1 Deltaproteobacteria bacterium | reverse complement strand
GACGTTATAGGCATTGAGCATCTTGGGCCGATTGAGCGCGACAATCGCCAACGGGCCTTCTTTTTCGTAGATGACGGCGGGCATAAAACGTAATGCGTGGTGCGTGAAAGGAAGTTCAAAAGTAGTCAGTAGTCAGCATTCAGTAGTCAGTAGAAAGCTCTGAGACTGGGGGCTAGGGGCTTGAGGCTTGGATAGGGAGTGCAAGTCTCTAATCTCCAGCCTCTAGCCTCATCAGTAAACCTGAAACTAGAAACTAGAAACGTGTCCACCGACGATAGTCATCCCAACCTTCAGCTTGCTAATCTCTTCTGTTGGCGTTTTTATTAAGTCCCCATCAAGGACAGCAAGATCGGCTACCATTCCTGGCATAATCTTCCCTCTGTGGCTTTCTTCAAAACTAAGCCAAGCCCCGGCACTGGTAAATAATGTCAGCGCATCGTTAAGGGTGAGTTGTTCTTGGGGATTGAGAATATTTCCTGCCTGAGTTTTTCTCGTCATTGCGGTTTGCAAACTAACAAGTGGAGATAGCGGAGCGATAGGACAATCCGAACTGCCAGCAACCGGAACGCCGGCCGTGAGTAGACTTTTGGTGCGATAGAGCCAATCGTGCAGTTCTGGAGCGATCTCAGCGCGATACTTTTCACCGTAAAAATGAAGAAAACCTGGTTGTGTGACGACGGCAGTTCCGGTTTTGAGCAGTTTCTCAACGAACGGCGGAGGACAAAGGGCGCAATGCTCAATGCGGTGGCGATGATCAGGGCGAGGCTGGCGTTGGAGCGCGGTGGCAATGGCTTCAAGTGCAGCACAAATCGGCCCTTCTTCAACCGCGTGCAATGCAACTTGAAACCCATGCCGATGCGCTTGCCACACTATTTCGTTCAGCTCGTCGAGTAGCGGATATACTTCTCCACCACCTTCGTGCAGCATGATTTTTACGCTGCCTAAGCGCACTTGATCATCTCCAGCGAACGGTGGCAGTTGAGCCGCAACAAGCTCAGAGAAAGAGTCACTACCAATCATGACAGTAGCACGAGACAGGAGAAGACCGTTGTCTCGCAATCGTCGAAACAAGGCAAAATCTTCCAACGTGTTCCCGGCACTAGCATCGTGAAATGAGGTTACGCCGTGACGGAGTAATTCGTTGCTTGCCTGCCGTACGGCGGCCATAAATTCGTTATCAGGCAGTGGTGGAATAACCGTCCGCAAAAATTTCTCTAGTTCGTAGACTACGCCGGTTGGTTCATGTGTGGCTGGATCACGTTCGACAATACCACCTGCGGGTGGTGTGAACGAACGATCGATGCCTGCTTGTTGTAACGCCGCACTATTCAAAACCGCCGCGTGGCCAGTGCGATGACGCAGAATAATGGGGTGGTTGATCGTAACGGTGTCGAGATCAACCCGAGTAGGATGGCGTTTCTCACTGAGGAAAAACTCGTCGTAGCCGTAGCCACGGAGCCATTCACCGGGAGCAAAATGAGGAAGACGATCAGTGAGCAGTGATTGCGTGTCTCCAATAGAGCGGGCCGTAGTGACATCTACTCCACATAAACGACTGGCCCAGGCAAACAAATGTAGATGTGGATCGATAAAGCTCGGAATTACTGTACGTCCAGCACAAGAAATCTCCTGCGTGCGAGGAGATGAGAGTACGCGCAGATCACGTTCTCTGCCAATGGCGAGAATCTTACCGTCGGCAATGACAATAGCTTCGGCAGTTGGTCGAGTCAGGGAGAGGGTAAGAATTCGTCCCCCGTAGAGGAGAAGATCGGCGGTGGGCACGGTGTGTCTCTGAACCGTCAGTAGAAATGCATAGGGGGACGGCATGCCATCCCCCTAGCAAGCTGATCGTTGAAAGCTAGGAGCTGTTTAGTCTGACGACGGCAACGGTTTTGCCTCTTTCAACTGCATGTCTTTATCGCAGCAATTGAGACTGCCATCACCAGGCTTATTGCACAGCACTTCTGTGCTGCAGGTTTCACAAAAATAACGCTTGCCAAGTTGTGCCATAACTTCCTCCTGAGCGAGACTCGATCCTTACTGAGAGAACGGTAACGTTGTCACTTCCGCTATCATGGGCGTCCCGTGGCTGTCAATCCGGAGTTGGGTCCCAGGTGTGAGATGCTCGCGGCGTACATAACCGAGCGCGATCGGATGTCCGAAACGCGGCGATTGGACAGTACTTGTTATCCAGCCAGCTTCTTGTGCGTCGTGGAAGAGTTTCGTCCCACTTTCTGGAAGTGTGTTTCCATGCAGCAGCAGACCGCTCAATTTGCGGTTCACATGGCCGCGAGCAGTCGCCCGCTCGACGACTTCTTGTCCTAAATAACAGCCCTTTTTGAAGCTGATGGCATTCTCTAACCCGACTTCTAGAACAATCCGTCCTTCATCCATATCCAGACTGTACCACGGGATGCCTGCTTCAACACGGAGCATGTGCAGTGCCGCGAGACCGACCGGACGGAGGCCGAGGGGTTCTCCGGCTTGCATGATGGTTTGCCAGCAGTGTGCAGCGTATTCAGACGAAACCTGCAGCTCGAATCCTTCTTCTCCAGTGTCACTCACGCGAATAACTCGGACATCGGTACCAGCAAATGACGCTTCTTGATGCTGAAACGATTTGTCCAAAGAGAGGAGCAGTCCGGCCGCAGCAAGGACAAGGGCCGCTACCGGCCCTTGTATGGCGAATGTCGTTTGTTGTTCGCTCAGATCTTCCATCTCGACATCATCGGCAATGATGAAGCGTGAGAGTGCTTCCCTCATCTTCTCTTTGATTCGTGCGTCGACATCAAGAAGAAGAGCATTGTCCAGAGCATACACGCGAAGATCGGCAACGATGCGGCCTTGTTCGGTCAGTAATGTTGCCGCGCAGCCACTGCCGGACTGCAACGCTTTGACATCATTCGAGACCATACCCTGGAGGAACGAAACCCGATCTTCACCAGTCATACGCACCTGAGTGCGAAACGACAGATCAATAAGCCCGGCCTTTTCACGAACAGCTTGATACTCTTCAGCGGGAGTGGTGAATCGCTCCGGCAGTTCAATGCCACGGTCATCAATAAGAGTTGCACCGTGAGCGCCATGCCAAGAGGACAAGGGAGTTTTCATGGAAAAAGGTTAGCAGAGGGGATCATTAGAAGAAAGCGAAGCAGTAGATTATAGGCTGTAGGCTAGTAGTTAGTCATGTTGGTTATGAAGGGTGGAAGTGGTGACGTCATTCCCGCGCAAGCGGGAATCCAGGGCGGTTAACTCGCAGCGACTGCTTGAGATTCCTGGATGTCCGCCTGCGCGGGCATGACGGACATGGACCCCTCAAATTCAGTGCGACTGACTACTAGCTAAAGGATATTCTCCCTGAAGCCTACAGCCTGAGGCCTGAAGCCTTTTGTGTTTTACACCTCAACCAAAATATCATCCCCCTCAACCTTCACCGCAAACTTTTCTAGTACGGTGTCGGGATCATCACGATTCACACCAGTAGTGATATCAAACTCCCAGCCGTGCCACGGGCAAGTGACGACGGTGCCGTCGATCTCGCCTTCGCTCAGCGGCCCAGCCTGATGAGGACAGACCTCATCCAGCGCATGAAACGTTCCGTCGAGGTTGAAGATCGCGATCCGCTTGTCGCCGACTTCCACGCATTTGATCTGACCAGCGGGAATGTCACTTGCCTGGGCCACTTTGACGAATTGGGCCATGATACAGTCCTCCTCAATCCAATGAATGAGGGCGAATCTAAGCAAATTCCCTTTGCGGGGGCAAGGTTGGCTCCATGATTGACAGAGGGGAAGGTCGGCGGCTATCGTCTGCGCAATCTCACGATATGTAAGGAGGACTCGACATGGACGAGGCAGCAAGAAAGACCGCGTTGCGGATGATTCCGTACGGACTACAAGTACTGGGTGCGAAGGAAGGCGACAAAATCACCCTCGCCACGGTCAACTGGACAACGCAAGTTTC
>JAYVFX010000620.1:0-4902 GCA_043772795.1 Deltaproteobacteria bacterium | reverse complement strand
AGTTCATTCTGTAACTGCTCGTAATCTTTTGTGATTTCCGGCATGATGTTTTTTGTCGATGTCATTATTCGACGCCCCCGTTGTCGTTGGAGAGTATCGGACGGAAGAGGCTAAGATTTAGCAAGCTTCAGCGGTATGAGGTGCATCTCTGGCTCTGCTGTCGAGAACTTCGGACTTGCAATGGTATAACCTTTCCTTTATCCAGTAAGAAATGTCATATGGTGCGAGTGGCGGGCGAAGCCGGGAGGTTGGACGGAGGAGGGTAGAAATACCACTTGCCGTGGTCCTTGCGTGGGGTCTTATCTGGGCGGCCTTCTCTGTGGCGTTTGCTGAAGAGCAATCTACCCACAACCAGACTCTCTTCCTAGAAAATTTTGATACTTACCCGCCGCGTTCGTTTCCTGGCCAGTGGGCAGTGCGAGGGGACGAGGCGACGGCCAAGGCCGTGTATAGTGTTGTCGAAGAGGACGGCAATCGATTCTTACGTGCCTATGCCGACAAACAAGAGGTGCAGATTGGGATCTCACGGTCGGTTCAGCCGCAACAATTTCCTGCGCTACGATGGCGGTGGCGGGTGAAACAACTTCCCACGGGGGCTGACGAGCGCGCCGAGAAGACGAACGACTCCGCTGCCGGAGTCTACGTAGTGTTTGATAGCACGCTTCTGCCGCGGGCGATCAAGTATGTGTGGAGTTCGAGTCTTCCAGTGGGTACTCGTATGCAGAGTCCCGTGTATTGGCGCGCGCGCGTGGTCGTGCTCCAGAGTGGAACTGCCCACGTAGGAGCGTGGCAGCGGGAAGTGATTAATTTCTATCAAGACTACAAAGATTTTTTTGGCGAGGAACCGGGAAAAGTCATAGGGATTGCTGTACTGACCGACTCTGACACGACAAAAAGTATTGCGGAAGCAAACTATGATGACTTCTCGTTCCTTACCGTAGGAGCGGCGGAGGAGGCACGGGCAACAGGCTCGGAAGTACAGCTTGCTCCGGCAATGGTTGGCGGTCAGTAGGAAAAGGAGAGAAAGATGGCGTTTTCGCAAGCAGAGATTCAAGGAAAACTTCGCACCGTTCCTGGATGGGAACTGACGAAGAATAAAACGATCCAAAAGAAATTTACTTTCGGGAACTTCAAAGATGCGCTTACCTTTGTCAACAAAGTCGGCGAACTCGCCGAGCAATCAAACCATCACCCGGACATCATAATTAGTTATAGTAAAGTTACACTGAGCCTAATCTCCCACGATGCCGGTGCACTCACGACAAAAGACTTTGACCTTGCCGGGCATATTGAGAAGATTGGGAAGACGGATGACGATAAAACGTAATACGTAATACGTAAGCCCCACTACTCCCCGTTTACGTTTTATACTTTACGTTTTAGATGACTTTGCCACTCCACACTCGCATTCTGATCGGTCTCGTTGTTGGCATCGTTGCTGGCAGTTGTAGTCGTCTCTTTTTCGGCGACAGCCCGCAACTGCAACAATTCACGACCTATTTTGCCGAGCCCTTCGGCCGCCTGTTCATGCGGCTGATCTTTATGGTGGTGGTGCCGCTGCTATTCTCGGCCCTTACACTCGGGATAGCCGGACTTGGGGATGTCCGCACGCTGGGCCGCATAGGACTCAAAACTTTCCTTTATACGATTCTTGCAACTTCTCTGTCAGTTTTACTTGGATTGACTTTGGTCAATGTGTTTCGTCCTGGTGATGGACTGACACCTGAGACTCGGGCCGCTTTGCAGCAGGCCAGTGTTGCTCCACCTCCCACTGCAACAACGGCAACGACCGAGAATCCTGTGCTCCGAACGTTGAACGCTATCGTGCCTGACAATCCTCTTCGCGCTGCGGCGCAAGGTGAGATGCTCGCGTTTATGTTCTTCTCGCTCATGTTTGGCATTGGCATTGCCATGTCGCCACCAGCCAAGGTGGAGCCGCTGATCAACGTTCTGGAAGGACTCTACGAAGTTGTGATGCGATTGATTGAACTGGCGATGCGCTTGGCGCCGTACGGTGTCGCCGCCCTCTTGTTCACGCTCACTGCCCGTTTTGGTCTGGATGTACTCCGTCCACTGCTTGCCTATATGGCGGTGGTAGTTGGCGGATTGTGTTTCCATTTGTTTATAACCTACTCAATCATTCTGCGTTCGCTCGGAGGGATGTCTCCTAAGTTTTTCTTCCGGCAGATCAGCGAAGTGATGGTGACAGCCTTCTCAACCAGTTCAAGTAACGCGACGCTACCGACCGCTCTGCGTGTGACCCAAGAGAAGCTTGGCGTACCACGTGATATTGCGTCATTTGTGTTGACTTTAGGCTCAACTGCTAATCAGAATGGCACTGCGTTGTTTGAAGGAGTGACGATTCTTTTTCTCGCCCAGTTTTACGGCGTCGAGCTGACCTTTGGTTCGCAAGTGCTGGTGGTCCTGTTTTCCGTCTTAGCTGGTATCGGCACTGCCGGAGTACCAGGAGGATCGCTCCCACTCATGGTACCGCTCCTCCAATCAGTCGGAGTACCGGGCGAAGGCATCGGCGTTATCCTCGGTGTGGATCGACTGCTCGACATGTCACGAACGGTACTGAATGTCGTTGGTGACGTAACGGCTGCCGTGGTGGTTGCCAATTCTGAGGGAAGAATGCCTCCCCAGCCGTCCTCATAAAGCGTTGATTTTCTGCTCCTCCTCTTGCATCTGATGCTTTCCTCTGCACATGAGAATATATCTCACCTAATGGAGCGCACATGGCAATCAAGACGATTACCCATTATTTCGATTATAAGAGTCCCTACGCCTATCTGGCGCAGGCCGATACTTTTCAATTGCTCGAAGATTACGCTGTCGAGGTAGATTGGCTACCCTGCACGCTCGACATTCCCAGTTTCCTTGGCTCGGCTGAGGTTGATACCGCCGGACAAGTACTTCATGAATCCCGTAATGCTCACCAATGGCGGCGAGTGAAGTACAGCTATATGGACTGTCGTCGTGAGGCCAACCGCCGCGGATTGGTCATTCGCGGTCCCCAGAAAATCTTCGATTCGTCCATTGCTCACATCGGCATGCTCTACGCCAAGCGACAGGGCGACTTTCGTCAATATCACAACACGGTCTACGAACGTTTCTGGCGCCGTGAATTGGATATCGAGAATCCTGAAATCGTTCAGAACGTACTCAAAGAAGTTGGTATTGATGCTTCAGGGTTCCTTGCCTACTTGCAGGGTGAAGGTCGGCAGGAGCACGACCGCCTTCGCCAGGCTGCGGAAGAGATAGGTGTATTTGGGGTGCCGAGTTACCTTGTGAATGGAGAACTGTTCTGGGGCAACGAACGGGTCATCCGCGTGCAGGAAAAACTGGAATTAGAGGGACTCAGACGGCAGAAGAGATAGATTCCTTCACCGGCCTACTAGCGGTGAAGCTTGCTTCATGACCGGCTGATAAAAGTGAGATTTCACTCATAGTGTGTCCACATACGGATGACTTTCACGACCCTCTCGGCCTCCAACACTTCATAGACGAGACGATGCTGAACGTTAATTCGCCGTGAGTAGGCTCCCTCAAGGTCGCCCACCAGTTTCTCGTATGCTGGTGGCGTCTGAAACGGATCAGCTTCCAAGATTTCCAATAACGTCTGGGCTTTGGTTTTTAGCCCGCTCGCGGCCAGTTTTTTTGCATCTTTACGGGCTTGCCTGGTATACACGAGCCGCCAGTTCACCAGTCCAGATCCTTCTCGCACTTCTCAATCGGGGTCGCCAGTCCTTTTTTAATCGATTCCCGCATGCCCGGAATGGACAGTAAATAGAGCGTTTCTTGGATCGCGGCCCAGTCTTCTTCCGAGAGGAGCACGGCATTATGCCGCTTCCCCGTGATTCGGACTGGCCGGTGTGAGGCGGCGGCTTCGTCGATCAAGCGATAGAGGTTTGCTCGTGCTTCGCTCGCAGTGAAAGTGGACATGGACGAAACGTACGAGATGCCGTACGGACTGTCAAGTGAAAACTAACGCCCGTGCTCACCGCGAGCCGCCCAACTGTGGGCCTCGGCTTCAGTTGGGATCGTAACCGGGTGGCAATACGGTGTAGCTCAATGTTCGGCGCGGATCATAGTTCCTCGCCTTCTTCCGGGACCGTGTAAATCTTGATCGGACCGTATGCTGTGGTTGGCTACTTTTATCTCAAGGGCTCTTTTCTCTTATCTTCCGCGTAAACGTCCCAGAGACTTTTTCGATGCGGCTTTTCAATAGTGCAACTGAGGCAAGTCTGACACCTGTACCCCTGATACTTCAAGACTTGACCCTATTTCGCTTGTGCTCCTCTATCGGGGTTTGGGGCAGATCACACGTGGTGATCCGTACCCGCAATTAAGTCAGCTGCAGACGCTTGGCCGCGACAGGTCACTGTTTGTTTTACGGACGCCCACCCCGTCTCCGGGCGCCGCACCCGTCTGCCCGCTTGACATCGGCAGCCTGATAGGAGTTATATTTTCTCTTTGTATGCCCTGAAGCCATCAACCAATTGCCGGAATGAGGTGGGTTTGTATTTCTCAAAGCTCTCTTCGTCCACGTAAACAAAGTCATACGTCACATCCGACTGGACCCGGTTGATATCTTCACACCACTGCCGCAACCGCTCCATCTTGAGCGGAACGTCCAGGTCTTCTCGCCCTTTTGTCTCGACAATGACAATTCGTGTAGCGGATAACTTGACCAGAAAATCCGGGTAGTAGTTGGAGATGTCGCCGTCCGTGTTCACGTAGTCCAGCTTAAAACGCACCGCCAGATAATTTTTGGCGTAGGAAATCACATCGTTGCAGTCTTCCAGAAAGCGGGCGAACAGCAGTTCAAACTGGCTGTCCCCGATGATGCGGTTAAAGACACTCTTTTTCGGGATGAGGTAGCCCTGATCCTTGGCCACA
>JAYVFX010000619.1:0-4661 GCA_043772795.1 Deltaproteobacteria bacterium | reverse complement strand
ACTCATCATTGAAGAAGGAAACGACGATGACCACAGACAAACAGAAACGCAGGACGGTCTTCATCAGTTACAGCCATAGCGATTCAGAGATACTGAAGCGGCTACAGGTTCACCTCAAACCTCTGGAGCGGGAGGGTAAAGTGGATCACTGGGATGATACGAAAATTAGACCAGGCCAACGATGGAAGGAAGAGATTAAGCAGGCAATCGCATCTGCGAAGGTCGCTGTCTTGCTTCTGAGCGCAGACTTCCTAGCCTCTGATTTCATCGCTTCTGACGAGTTGCCTCCACTTCTTACTGCCGCGGCAACCGACGGACTAGACATTATATGCGTCATTATCGAGCCATGTCTCTACAAACAGATCAAGAGCCTATCTCAGTTTCAGGCGCTTAACTCTCCCGATAAACCTTGGATTAAGATGGATGAAGGAGAACGGGAAGAACTTTGGGTCAAATTGACGAAGGAAATTGTAGCCATGCTGCCGGGATCTCCGGAACCTAAGGCTGACCCCCTCCCTTTGACACCCGAGTCTCCAGAAAAGGCGATTGATGAAACTCCACCCCTAGATATAGAGGAGTCAAAAATGATGACTAGACAAACAGGGAAAGCTATGCGGGAGATAAGGAGACTAATGTCATCGTTTATTCCAGATTTTGCTGAAAAATTCCCCGAGAACTTTCAAGACAAATTAGTGAGTGAAATTAGAGGCGAGAATCTGTTTAGATTGCAAACCTTTCGTGCCTTTGTATTCGGTCGAATTGGAGCAGGTAAAACGACTACCATCAATTACTTATTGGATAATGATGTTTTCCCAGCCACAGGTGAATTAAATTGCACCCGATCTCTTGCAGCTGGAGAACACAAGAGTGGTTTAATATTTTATGACTCACCGGGTATAGGAGATAAGCCGCGCCCAGAAAATACGACACGGACTGCACTATGTATCAATCAACTTGATGAGGATCGAATTGATACTGTCCGACTTATTGACATAACGTCAAAGAATGCTGAAGGTCCTCTTTGTTACAAAACGCTTTCGTATGAAGAATTCGAAAATGAAATAAAATCAGAATATTACTCGGAGAATAAAGAGAAAATTATTGTTAAAGAGTTTCCTTTAATCGAGTTTAAGAATGGTCCTCCGACCGATTTAGTTTTATGGTGTTTGTAATGAATTCCGTCAATGGCCTCGGCTTTCCTGAACAGAAATTTATCAAGAAGTTGTATGAAACCAAAGGTCCTGGAATAAAACTGTTTAAAGTAATGAATGTTCTTGGTGGCCAGTACAATGACAATACAGATAAACTTGAGGCAACTATAAGAACTAGATATCATCAAGCTATAAAAGATTTAACGGAGAGTCGCGTTCCCAATGCTAATCAGTGGTTTGTCATAGATGCCAAAAACGGCAAGGGAATTGAGGAATTGATTCGGGCGTTCGCAGACACTTTACCTGTGCACCTTCTCAGGCAACTAGAGCAAGGTGTTAGGGCCGCTTATTCACACATCATTCACGAAAAAATTGAAAGTCGTTTCCTTGATTACGTTGCGCACGTGGCCTGTTTAGTCGCAGTTTTTCCTGTTGATTTTACTGCTCAAAGAAAGGATGTATTATCATTTGCAATCAAAAGCCTAGTTATTATGGCCGAATATATGTTCACAAACACGGGCAAACAAGTATCTAGCACAACCTTGGAAGGAATGATTGCTGAAATTATTGATAAAAAGAAATACCGTGCAAGCTATGTAAAGGAAATCGAGGATGTAGAGGAACGAACAGGTAAATTTTTTGTGGATTTGTGGAGAGATCTCAGAGGCTCTCATGAAACTAGACGAGTCGAAAGACACGTACTGGATGGCTATCACACAGGAATAGGCGGAATTGATGCGCTAGAATTCACGGTCGCTATCGGTTTAGCCCTACGAAAGATTTACAATCGAAATGACGAGGGTGAAGTTAATGATGATCAATTGAGAAGAGAAATTGTAAGGAGCAAAAGAAGTATTAAGCACCGCAGTGAAATTATAGATCACCTCAAAGTTGCCGGGCGCTGGGAGCATAAGAAACTCGAAATTGCACAAGAAATATACGCTGGTGTTAGAGCTTCATTAGGTTCGCCTTCGGCCAATTAAACTAAGCATAAAAATGGACGTTGCGGCTTTTCAGGCCTAACTTCACGCGCCACCGCATCGCGGCCCTATTGCGGTTTGGAATAAATGTGAAAGGCCGCGTGTGGGCCGCTCGCGGTGCGCGGGGGCGTTAGATGTCTCTTCACTTAACCGAAACAAATAGGAACCATTCGGAAGGCTACAAAACCGCGCCAAGACAAAAAAGGGGAATTTCATGGCGAGCGGAACCTATGACATCATCACAGTCGGTGGCGGTTTAGGGGGCGCAACTCTCGCCAAAGTGATGGCCGAACGCGGCGCACGGGTACTGGTGCTGGAACGGGAGGCCCACTTCAAAGACCGCGTGCGGGGCGAGGGCCTACACGCTTGGGGCGTACCGGAAGCGAAAGCGCTCGGGATTTATGAGCTGTTACGTAACACCTGTGGCTTGGAGGTGCGCTGGTGGGATATTTATCTGGGTTCTCAACTGATGGCCCATCGTGATTTTCTTGCCACGACGCCACATCAGTCCCCCTTGTTCGGCTTCTACCATCCTGACATGCAAGAAGTCTTACTCACTGCCGCTGCGGATGCAGGAGCTGAAGTCTGGCGTGGCGCGCACGTGCGCAACGTGCGGCTCGGTACCGTCCCGACCGTAGAAGTCGAATACAACGGCCAGCACAAAGAGTTACTCACACGCTTAGTGATTGCGGCTGATGGCCGTACCTCCCCTACACGTCAATGGGCAGGATTTGCCGTACAGCACGATCCCGAGCGGCGGCTGTTTGCAGGTGTCTTATTGGAAAACGTCCCGTTAGCACCAGATACGTGGTATGCCGTCATGAACCCAACCAATGGACAGGAAGTATTTCTCGGCAATGTCGGGCGTGGCTGGGTACGCGCCTATCTTGGCTACCCCAAAGACGCCCATCGCCGCTTCCAAACCGCCGCAGACGTTCCCCGCCTCATTGAAGAATCGCTGCGCACGGGTGCGGCGGCAGCCCTGTACGCCCACGCGCGGGCGGTGGGTCCCTTAGCGAGCTTTGGGTCTGATGACTCCTGGGTGGAGCATCCGTACAAAGACCGCGTCGCCTTGGTAGGTGATGCTGCGTCTACATGTGATCCCTCGTTCGGGCAAGGGCTAGCCATGACGCTTCGCAGTGTTCGACTCTTACGAGACCAATTGCTCAAGACCGAGGACTGGGAGGCTGCCGGACATGCGTATGCGGAGGAGCAGCATCGTCACTTCCAGGTCATTCATACGCTAGAGGACTGGCTCAGAAGTATGTTCTTGGAGACAGGGCCGGAAGCCGATGCGCGTCGTGCCAGGGCATTGCCCTTGATGGCTCAAGATGGAACCCGCCTGCCTGATCTTTTTGGGATGGGACCAGATGCCCCGATCAGCGAAACAATTAGACGACGATTTTGGGGAGAGGAATAGCTAGGGTAGACATCTAACAATCCGCGCCACCGCATCGCGGCCACGTTGGGTCTGTGAAAAACCCGAAGAGCCGCGTTCTGGCCGCTCGCGGTGCGCGGAGGCGTTGGGCTGCTTAAAGAAAGCCTGACTTAGAATTTTCTATCAGGAGGCGAAATGGGGAAGTGCTTCGTGATCCAGCCTTTTGACAAAGGGCGATTCGATAAACGATACGAAGGAGTCTTCGCCCCTGCTATTCGTGCGGCAGGACTCGAACCCTACCGAGTAGACCGAGACCCAAGCGTCAGCATCCCAATCGAGGATATTGAGGCTGGCATCGAATCCTGCGAAGCATGCCTGGCTGAAATTTCGATGGATAACCCAAATGTCTGGTTTGAACTTGGTTACGCGATCGCGAGCCAGAGAGAAGTTGTGCTGGTTTGCTCAGAAGAGCGTACGGCTCACTTCCCGTTCGATGTTCAACACCGTTCTGTCATCAAATATTCAACGGAATCTCCACAGGATTTTGAGCAACTCCAGACACAGATCACAGCGAGGCTCAAGGCCTTACTTCAAAAGAAAGCACGACTTGGCCAAGTTGCCCAGATACAATCTGTGACAAAATTTGAGGGGCTTGAACAGTACGAGATCGGGGTTCTTGTTGCAGTGGCTCAGCAGATCAATGACCTCGATGATGGCATTTCAACCTACCGAGTGCGAGAAGATATGGAGAAGGCAGGGTTTACGAAGCTCGCCGCAACTCTTGGCCTCAAGGCATTGCTTGACAAGGAAATGCTGGAAGCTTTCCAGCGCCAAGACTATGACGGGGAAGTCTTCACTGCATACCGAGTGACAGAAACGGGGATGGCTTGGCTTTTCGCAAATCAAGATAAGTTAACGCTGAGACAGGAAGATGAGGTTCCATTCTAGGCCAGGTAGCATTGCAGCCCAACCAACCGCGCCACCGCATCGCGGCCCTGTGGCGTGATGGAATGAATCTGAAAGGCTGTGGCTGGGCCGCTCGCGGTGCGCGGGGGCGTTAGGCGGTCAACAACATAGCGATACATTCACACTCGTCTGAAAGGAGCAGAAAAATGAGTAGCGATTTGTCGCGGTATATTGTTCCACCAGGGC
>JAYVFX010000618.1:0-6166 GCA_043772795.1 Deltaproteobacteria bacterium | reverse complement strand
TGGCAATGCGATGATCGCCGAGGTACCACCACAGGCGTCCCTTCGCGTCAGTGCCAAGGTGCGGGACGAAATCCCGCATCCGTTCCGGCACCCGTTTAGTCCAGACATCTGGAGTTTCCGTGACATGGGTATCGACGTCAATAATTGTATAGCCGCTCATAGCCTTTTCCTCCTCTGGTTACTGTAACCTTAACGTTTATGTGTGGTCTATGGCGCTGCTCGGGGCCAGCAATCATACTAAACACTATAAAACGCATAGATCGGCTTACTAGAGAAGTCAATTGGTGACGGTAAAGAGCTGACGGATCTTTCCGCCTCTTGACAGTTGTCCCCAATTGTCAGAGGAACGTGAAAGGGTAGAATGTCACAGGGTGGTAGTTCATTACCACACCAGGAATATGCTCGAGTTGTTTGCTAAACGAGGTGATCCCGCATTTCCGCAATCGATAGGTTTAGGCAATGACATTCGATGAAATACTCTCTCAAGTCCAAGACTTATTGCAGCGCGAGCAGCGAGTCTCATACCGAGGCCTCAAGCGACGGTTTGCTCTGGATGATGAGTATCTGGAAGATCTGAAGGAAGAACTCATCGGTGCCAAGCGACTCGCAGTCGATGAAGATGGGCGATTTCTGGTCTGGACAGGCGCACGCGGAGAGCAAAGAGCAAAGAGCAAGGAGCAAAGAGCGAAACACGAAGAAGAGGAAAGAGACAACACCCAACTGTCCAGTGTTGCTCCGCGCTCCCTGCTCCCTGCTTCGCGCGCCGAAGGCGAGCGTCGGCAGCTCACGGTGATGTTCTGTGACCTCGTCGGTTCAACTGCGCTCTCCACGCAACTTGATCCGGAAGACCTACGGGAAGTGGTGCGCGCGTATCAAGAGACCTGTACCGCTGTGATCCGGCGCTATGATGGGTACATTGCGCAGCATCTCGGTGATGGGTTGTTGGTCTACTTCGGCTACCCCGTGGCGCACGAGGATGATGCGGCACGTGCCGTGCGCGCGGGGTTGGAAATTGTTATGACGCTCCAGAGCCGCGCGCGTCAGCAAGCGACAAACGCTCCGCTCCCTCATGGTCGCGGCTCGGATCCTCTCCGAGTGCGCATCGGTATTCACACCGGGTTAGTCGTGATCGGTGAGATCGGCAGCAGCGAGAAGCGCGAGATACTGGCCTTGGGTGAGACGCCGAACCTTGCGGCGCGCATCCAGGGGCAAGCCAATCCCGATGAAGTGATGATCAGCGCAGCGACGTATCACTTGGTCGAGGGGTTGTTCACCTGTGAAGATCGCGGACAACCGGAACTCAAAGGCGTAGCGACTCCATTGACACTCCATCGTGTCAGCAAAGAAAGCGAAGCTCACAGCCGGTTTGAGGTAGTGGTGCGTAAAGGGCTCACGCCGCTGGTGGGACGAGAGCATGAATTCGGCTTATTACGCGAGCGCTGGGAGCGAGTGAAAGAAGGCGCCGGGCAGGTAGTACTGCTCAGTGGCGAGCCGGGCATTGGCAAATCACGATTAGTCGAAGCGCTCAAGGAGACGGTCGAACAGGAAGGGGCACGGTGTCTGGAGTTACGCTGCTCGCCCTATGCGCAGAACAGTGCGCTGGCACCGGTAATCGAACACCTGCAACGGACATTACAATTCCAGCCAGAGGATTCCGCAGAGGAGAAGCTGCAGAAGCTGGAGCAGAGGCTCTCGCGTTCTCCTCTGGACCTGCAAGATGCAGTACCTTTATTTGCTTCCTTGTTATCGCTCCCTGCTCCCCGCT
The DNA here is from genome assembly GCA_043772795.1 of Deltaproteobacteria bacterium. Taxonomy (GTDB): domain Bacteria; phylum Desulfobacterota; class Binatia; order Bin18; family Bin18; genus VGTJ01. Next base: position 4,401 of record JAYVFX010000618.1, on the reverse strand, counting down.
CCCTGCTCCCTGCTTTCAGCCCGCAGAAGCAGAAAGAGAAGACACACGAAGTGCTGGTGGCGTGGCTGTGTGAGGAAGCAAAACAACAGGCAGTGACTTATGCGTGGGAAGATCTGCACTGGGCCGACCCGTCCACTTTAGAACTGCTCACGCTGTTTCTGGCGCAAGTGCCGACGACGCGGCTGTTGGCGGTACTGACGTTTCGGCCCGAGTTTACGCCACCGTGGGGCGCGCATTCCTATCTCAGTCAGCTCACGCTCAGTCGGCTGGGGCGCTCTCATGTCGAGACGATGGTAGAGAAGGTCACCGGCGGCAAAGCACTCCCTCAAGAGATTATCCAACAGATTGTGAGTAAAACGGATGGGGTGCCGCTGTTTGTCGAAGAGCTGACCAAATCAGTCGTCGAGGGCATGAGGGGACAGGTTACAGGGGACAGGTTACAGGAGGAAGGAAAAGCTGTCGGCGTGCTGCCTGCTGCGCTCGTGTCTCCGTTAGGCATTCCCGCCACGTTGCAGGATGCGCTGATGGCCCGCTTGGATCGACTCGGGACGGCCAAAGAGATCGCGCAACTGGGCGCGACGCTCGGGCGCGAATTCACCTATGAGTTACTCCGCGCCGTCTCGCCGTTGAGCGAGGGCGTGTTACAACAAAGCTTACGACAGTTAGTCGAGACCGAGCTGGTCTTTCAGAGTGGCGTTCCGCCGCAGGCGCACTATCTGTTCAAACACGCGCTGGTACAGGACACGGCGTATCAATCCTTGCTCAAGAGCCGCCGCCAGCAACTGCATCAGCAAGTGGCGCAGGTGTTAGAGACGCAGTTTCCGCAAACGGTCGAGACTCAACCAGAGTTGGTCGCGCATCATTACACTGAGGCGGGTCTCATCGCGCAGGCGATTCCCTATTGGCAGCAGGCAGGTGAGCGAGCCAGCCAGCGTTCGGCCCATGTTGAGGCGATCAGTCACTTGACTAAGGGGCTAGGGTTGCTCAAGACGCTACCGGACATTCCTGAACGCGCCCAGCAAGAACTCATGCTGCAAATCGCCCTAGGCGGGCCCTTGATGTCCACCAAGGGTCCTGCCGCACCCGAAGTAGAAAGGGTCTATACCCGGGCGCAAGATCTGTGTCGGCAGGTGGGCGAGACGCTTCAGCTCTTCCCAGTTCTAGTTGGGCTGCGGAGATTCTATAGCGTGCGGGGAGAATTACAGACAGCGCACGGGTTGGGGAAGCAGCTTCTCCGTCTGGCTCAAAGTCAGCAAGACCCAGTTCTCCTCTCGGAGGCCCACTTTGCAATGGGGAGCACCTTGTTCTTCCTGGGGGAAGTTGCCCTTGCCCTAGAGCACCTAGAGCAGGGTATTGCCTTCTATGATCCCCAGCGACACCGCTCCCATGCCTTTCTCTATGTAGCTGACCCTGGAGTGGCCTGTCTCTGCTATGCGGCCTGGGCCTTGTGGTTGCTTGGCTACCCGGACCAAGCCCTAGGAAGAATCCACAGGGCACTCATTCTAGCCCAGGAGCTTTCTCACCCCTTTAGTCTGGCTTATGTTCTTAGCTGTACTGCTGCGCTTCATCAGCGACGCCGGGAGGGGCAGGCAGCCCAAGAACCAGCAGAGGCAGTCATGGCCCTCTCGACTGAGCAGGGTTTTGCGCACTGGTTAACATGGGGGACCATCTTCCGGGGGTGGGCGCTAAGCGAGCAAGGGCGGGGAGAAGAGGGAGTTGTGCAGATACGTCAGGGTATGGCCGCCCTACGGGCAACGGGGGCAGAGTCGTACCGGACGCATTTTCTTGCCTTGCTGGCCGAGGTGTGTGAGAAAATAGGGCTGACAGAAGAAGGACTTAGATCGCTGACCGAAGCACTAGCTGTAGTGCAGAATAATGGAGAACGGATGGAGGAGGCCGAGCTGTATCGGCTGAAAGGGGAGCTGACGCTCCAACAGTTCAAAGTTCAAGGTTCAAAATTCAAAGTCGAGAATCCGCAATCCGCATTCCACAATCCACAATCTGAGGCGGAAGCGTGTTTTCACAAAGCCATCGACATCGCGCGCAAGCAGCAAGCCAAGTCCCTGGAACTCCGCGCCGCTACCAGCCTCGCGCGGCTGTGGGAGCAACAGGGCAAACGTCACGAAGCACACACTCTGTTGTCCGAAATCTACAACTGGTTCACCGAAGGATTTGACACGAAAGATTTGCAAGAGGCGAAGGCGTTGCTGGAAAGTCTAGAGTTTGGTGTCTAGAGTCTAGCGTCAAAAAGAGTCTAGAACTCATCCCTAAACCTCCGCCAACCCTAAAAACCGGGATTCCCGCTTCCGCGGGAATGACGAAGAACGCGACACTAACACGTCATGCCCGCGCAGGCGGGCATCCCGAGGTGGGGTTTGGGGATGGCCTGTAAGGTCTAGTGGCTAGGGTCAAAGCGGGTTCAAGGTTCAATGGCATTACACCACTGAGCGTTCACGATCGGCTCTCATTCCTAAGTAATGCCCCGGCGCGGGCTGGAATGTTGTAATCGGTAAGTTGCTGGTCCTCAATGCGTACTCGTTGTCCACTCAACACATCCCAATACTCACTACGAGACTGTGGAAGATCGACCATCGGAACGTGCAGCTTCACCGCATGTTGGTTCACATTCAGCGCGACGATCCAACACTCGCCCTCTAACACTCGGGCATAGGCATAGACGCCATCACGTGCGAGCAAAGGCTTAAAGCTGCCGCGTCGTAGCGCGGCGTGCTCACGGCGCAAGCGGATCAGGCGTTGGGTGTAAGCAAATAACTCAGTGTTCCAATTCTCTGGCGTGTTCCACGGCATGGCGCGACGATTGTCGGGATCGTGGTTGCCGGTAACGCCAATCTCATCGCCATAGTAGATACACGGTGCGCCTGGATACGTCATCTGGAACAGGAGCGCCAGACGCAACGCGGATTCGTCCTCGCCAAAAAGAGTGAGGACTCGGGCTGGGTCGTGACTTCCCAATAGCGTGAACTGCACATGAGTGACTGCCGGGTGGTACTTGTTATACAGCCGGTCAATCGCTTCGCCAAACTCTTCGGCTCGCAACGACGCGATATGTTTATACGCACCTTTGTTGATCTGCTCGCGGTTGAGGGTTTCAGCCCCAACAAAACCAAAGAGTACACGCGTCAGTTCGTAATGCATCACGGCATCGAACTGGTCTCCTTGTAACCAGCGCTGCGCATCGCCCCAGACTTCGCCGACGAGATACGCTTCAGGGTTGACCGCGCGACACCGACGGCGCAATTCTTGCCAAAAGCTGTCGTCATCAATTTCGTTGGGCGCATCCAATCGCCACCCATCCACCCCAAACTCCAGCCAGTACGTGGCAACGTTCCAGAGAAACTCGCGGACCGCGGCAGTTGCGGTGTTGAACTTGGGGAGTGAGGATAATCCCCACCAGCCACTATATCCCGGTTTCTGATACGGATGATAGGCATTCAAGGGAAATGACTGAACGTGAAACCAATCGCGGTAGGGGCTTTGCACCCCGCTTTCCAGCAAATCATGGAAGGGAAAAAAGCCGCGACCAGCATGATTAAACACGCCGTCGAGAATCACCCGAATCCCACGAGCATGACAGACAGTGAGTAATTCTCGCAAAGCTGCGTTGCCACCCAGCATGGGATCAACCTGATAATAATCATGGGTATTGTACCGATGATTGGACGCGGCCTGAAAGATCGGGGTCAGATACAGTGCATTAACACCGAGCGACTCAATATGATCGAGACGCTCGACGATGCCGTACAGGTCACCGCCTTTATACCCCCGTAACGTAGGTGGCGCGTCCCACGGCTCAAGGTAGTCAGGTTTCGCTACCCGCGGACTATAAGCGAAACGATCAGGAAAAATCTGATAAAAAACGGCGTCTCTCACCCAGTCAGGAGTATAGATGTCCATGTGTGATTTCTATAGAAACGCTACGGCAAGATGTGAAGTGAAAAAGGTAAGGAGTTTCGGTGTTAGGTTCTCTCTCCCCTGGAGGGAGAGAGTTAGAGAGAGGGGGCAGTAGCATTGCGGAATGGCGAATGCGGATTGGCGAAAACAACGGGAGTCGGGCAACGGTTCCATAATCCCCAATCTGCAATCTTCACTCGACAATCGATTCACCCTCTCCTGTATCCTCTCCCCTCAAGGGAGAGGAGAAAACGAGACGCGCCTTAATCCAGACCTTAGTGTGCTTTCCCTATAGATCATACACAAAAAAGTAATCGTATGATCGATCAGGTCAAACAAAAGAATAGCCCTTCGGAATGACGACAATCCCATCCTCTGAAACGGTAAAGCGTTGGCGGTCGCGTTCAAGGTCCCAGCCAATGTGTTCGCCTTCCGGGACTACCACGTTCTTGTCGAGAATGGCCCGCCGCACGTGTGCCTGACGTAAGA
>JAYVFX010000617.1:0-3682 GCA_043772795.1 Deltaproteobacteria bacterium | reverse complement strand
GTGAATCGATCAAACAGTGAGATCTGTAAAAGGGAGTTGAGGAGGACTTCGCTCACTGCTTGTTCATTCCACGTGAGCGACCAAAATAATACTAACACGCCAAGGGTGCCCATCGTCGCGATAGCTTGGCTATCGGTTGTGGCCGAGAGCAACAACCCGACACTGATGAAAGCAAGACCGAGGAGGAAGAGCCCAACATAGCAGGCAAAGAGTGGCGGCCAGTGCACTTCGGGATGATACCAAGATAGCGCCAACGGATAGAGAAGCGTCAGGGCAAGTACGAAGGTAAGCAACACAACCGACGCCAGAAATTTTCCCAGCAACACGCTGCTTTCGGGGACAGGATACGTCCACAGCAGATCGAGTGTACCGAGTTTTTTTTCTTCTGCAAACGCACGAGAAGTGAGTACTGGTACGAGCAGCATGAGCACGAAGCGCAGGTCATGGAAGACAAATTCCCATAACCCCTTTTCGAGATCGGTGCCACCGAACAGCATAAAGAGACTGAGGTCGGTGTAAAAGAAAAAACCCGATAACGCGAGCGCGACAGCGACGACGGCGTAGGCGAGAAAGAGTCCGAAGGACGCACGCAGCTCTTTAGTGAGAACAGCGAGGAACAGCATAACAATGAGTTAAGAGTTAGGAGTTCAGAGTTAAAAGTTCAGTAAGAATGAAGAGCGAAAGATGCAACGGGGACGCACGAGAGCTTTCTCTCATTTTTAATTCTTCACTCATCACTCATCACTTTAGATTCTCCTTCCTTCTGGTCCACGACTTTATGGAAAATCTCTTCCAGGTCCATTTCGCGGGAGCGAAGTTCAAAGAGCTGCCAGCGCTGAGCCGTGATGGTGTCGACGAGCAGCGGGCGGATATCGTTCTGTTGATCGGCTTTAATCGTATACACCACCGAACCGTTGGCCTCGGCTGCCTCGACTTGAACGTCGCGCACGCCGGGAAGTTTCCGTAATGTACTCTCAATCGCGTCTTGCGGCCCACCAATTTGCGCAACCACTTCGCTGGCATCGCGTAGGCGTAACGTGAGATTGCCTGGCGTATCGAGCGCGAGCAAGCTGCCACGGTTAATAATCATCACGCGATCACAGGTCATGCGGACTTCAGGCAGGATGTGGGTCGAGAGGATAACGGTGCGCCGACCTCGCATGCCGCGAATCAAGCCGCGAAATTCAGCGGCTTGTTCTGGGTCGAGACCAATAGTCGGCTCGTCGAGGATCAACACGGCTGGATCATTTAACAGTGCTTGTGCGAGACCCACCCGTTGGCGATAGCCTTTCGACAGCGTACCGATATAGTTTCGCGCCTTTTCTCCTAAATCCAGCTCAGCAATGACACGCTGGATGCGCTGCTGGCGATCCGCACCTTTCAATCCCTTCATCTTGCCGACAAAGTCGAGATACGTCGTCACTTTCATTTCTGGATAGAGCGAAATGACCTCGGGCATGTATCCAAGCTGTCTCCGCACCTCGAACGATTCCCGTAAGATATTGTGACCAGCAATTTCTGCTGAGCCAGAGGTCGGTGCAAGAATGCAGGCGAGAGTACGCATAATGGTGGACTTGCCTGCACCATTGGGACCAAGAAGCCCAACGATCTCGCCACTATTGACTGTGAAGCTCACATTCATGATGGCCGGGACGGTGCCATAGAGCTTCGTGAGGTCGTGAGCCCTAATCATAAATAGAAGACAAACAGCGGTAAAACAAACAGTGGGGCAGACAGTACCGGAGGGTACGCAAGGAATCAATTCCTGTCGGTCGTCCACTTTGCTTTGTGAATGGATCGTAGGGGCACGGCGCGCTGTGCCCCTACCACTGCGCTGACCAATACGGTTCGGCACAAATTTTGGCCATCGGTAGAACGCTGCTGAAAATTCCCTCTCCCGTCCGGGAGAAGGAACCTGAAGCCGTCCGTGCACAATGAGTGCCGAACAGTATTGTGCGCTGGCCCAGTCGGGTTTTCCCTCGTGTGCAATTTCCCTTATTCTGGGTCGCATGATTGTACCTCGATTTTTTCGTAAGGTGTTGTGGTGGGTTGGCGTATGTCTATTGGTGTTCTTTGTCATAGCTGTTCACGCCGAAGAGTCGCGATCTGGGTCTGCCAATATCGGTAGCGTCTTGCGTCGCCCCAAAATCGGTTTGGCTCTGAGCGGTGGTGGCGCGCGTGGGTTTGCGCATATCGGTGTGCTCAAAGTTCTCAAGGAGTTGGATATTCCTATTGATATGATCGCCGGCACCAGTATGGGCAGTGTCATCGGTGGGTTATATGCCTTGGGGTATGACATCCCGAAATTGGAAGAGGTTGCCACCGGTGTCGACTGGCGCGACCTCTTCAACGAGAAGCCTGCCCGCAAAGCGCTCTTTTTTCCAGAGAAGAAAACCTCCTGTTTGATCTCCCGACTGGGGTAGGGGATGGGACCTATCTGCATTTTGTCTTTAACACCGGCAACATTTGGCGGACCTGGCGTGACGTCGAGAACCACTTTCGGCTCCGTTACGGCGGCGGCGTCGGACTGGGCATTGATAGTGTCATCGGCCCAATTGCCGTTGGTTATGGCAGGGGAGATGAAGCGCAAGACGAGGTATACTTGTCGATTGGCGTGCCGTTTTAGGGTGAGCGTCGATCTTGCCCTCACTCATCTCAAACGCTGATGCTATAGGCGAGTCCTTGTGGCAGTCGTGTCTGAGTGCCTGCGCTCGTCTGATTGGCAATCGCTCGTGCGTTCGGTATTATTTTCCCCACGGTCGACGTAAAACAACAAGGAGAGAGCAATGTCCAGCGTAGCCGTTGATATCCGCCTGCGCCATCGCTTTACGGTAACCGAGTACCATCGCATGGCAGAGACCGGCATGCTCGCGCCGGATGCCCGTGTGGAGTTGATTGAGGGGGAGATTATCGATATGCCACCAATCGGGAGTCCGCATGCAGGAACGATCAATTATCTTGGTGACTGCTTAAGACTGGCTTGCGGTACTCGTGCGATTGTTTCGATACAAAATCCTGTATTCCTTGACCTGCACGCTGAGCCGCAGCCTGACATCATGCTGCTGCGCCCGCGTCCGGATTTTTATCGCAGCTCCCACCCTATCCCTGCTGACGTTTTCCTGATCATCGAAGTGGCAGATACTTTGCTTGCCTACGATATGCAAATCAAGCTGCCACTCTATGCTTACCACGGCATTCCTGAGGTGTGGTTGGCGGATCTTCCCAACCGGCGATTCATTGTCCACCGCACTCCCACGCGCACCGGATATCAGGACGTACAAACGCTAACGGATCTCTCTGCCGTCACGCTGCTCTTGTTACCAGGAGGCACCATCGATTTGTCTGACTTGTTCTGAACTCATAGGAGCGTAGCGGAAGTCATATCAGCGTCCGTCTCGTACCTTATCGGTGTTTTGCGACGAGGCATCGATGAGGATCGAACCCCATCACCCCATGGATTCACAGGGAGTGGCAAATTTTTTGTCTTTCACTTACCAATCTGGGATTAAGACTATCCAGATGAGGGCTGGCGTACGTTACGAAAGCTTCTTCTGTCGAGAATTTAGCTTCTTCGCGATGCCCTCTATAGGAACGCTCCAGCAAGATATGGAGTGTCTATTTGTGATCTTTGCTGTCAGGTCCTCTCTCCCCTGGTGGGAGAGAGTCAGAGAGAGGGGGTAGT
>JAYVFX010000616.1:0-7146 GCA_043772795.1 Deltaproteobacteria bacterium | reverse complement strand
GGGGAAGGTACAGCAAGAGTCAAGTCCCATACTCTCTCTCAATGAAATCCTAGTAGTATGCGTCACTGTGGCAAAAGAGATTGCAGATAAAAAAATGGGGACACACCCTACCGTTCTGTGGGTCCCGGAAGGCAGAGAGCCGTTGCCAGTCGACGCGTGGGCCGATCGGTTCGCGGTCCAACTCAGAGAAGACGATGAGGACGACTGTATACTACTGGAACGCCTCAGCCGCTGTATTCACGTGCTGGAGTGGAACGACCGTGTCGAGGATATCGTAGCAGAATGGTTTTCCCGCCTGACCGAGAGCCCGCGCTTGTGTGAGATTACCCAATTACCCTTCGATAAAGAGGAACTGGGGCACCTGACGGAGTGTGACGCGTGTCGCGATGAAGCCTATGATCGCTTGCAACAACGAGCCGAATTGCGTTGGACGATGTTATGCCCTTCTGTGGATGAGATTGGCGACTGGCTGGAGGCGTTAGAAGAGAACTCTCGGTTAGAGGAGCATGTCGTTGACTGCGCACTGTGTCAGGAAACGGTCAAACGACAAGCGTGGCTCTGGCAAGGAGCAGGGTTCCTCACTGGCGAGCAGGTGAATGCCAAGTTCAGGAAGGCTGGTATCCGGATTGTCCCTGCGGTTTGGCTTACCGCAGCAATTGTGTGGCAACAAATGCAAATCAACTCTTCCATTGCGCGGGCCGCACTCTTTGCCACGATGCTCTCGCGGTACGCGGCACTCCGGCCTGCATCACGGCAGGCAGTACGGAGAAGCGGAGGAACTAGTGAAGAAGCGGAGATCTCCCCTGAGGAGGTGGAAGCAAACACACGGATTGCTGGATCACTCTCGCTCGTCGATCCGGAGCATTGGGTCGATGTGAAGCCAGAGGGAGACGACGTGCTTGTCCGAGCAGGACGCAGTGCGAAAGCACCGTATCAGCAGTTTGTGGTTACGTTTCGCCAAGGGGATAAAGAGGTAGTCGTCATTCGCGCAGTCGATGGAGTGGTGAGACTGACGCCGGCTCACTTTGAAACGGCGCAACGCGCACATACGGATCGTTTCGCTATCAATCCGCTGCAGTAAAAGCGAGGGAGGCGCAGGTATGGATAAACCAAAAGGTGATGGGGAAAATCCGTCGCCCTTCTTAACGGACGAGGAACGCAAAACGAAAAGGAAGATCATTCACTACTGGTTGGAAAACCCTGGACCTCCTGAGGAAAACAATGACCCAATTATTCAGGCATTATCAAAACTGACGATCGATGTGTTGGTACGACACGCCTATACACGTTTGTACCCTCAATAGACTACGACATTCAAGGACGCAGTGAAGGACACAAAGGCCCTCGCGAGGCTCTGTAAAGAAGAACTTGAAGAACTGACAGGACACAATGCCCAAGCAAAGCGCCAAGATGGAGATGATGCAGGAGCAGGTCGTCACGGTGCCGAACTGACAGGACACAATGCCCAAGCAAAGCGCCAAGTCTTGTTGTCTACCGTGCGCTGGTGGGTGAAGAATCGCCGGGTCGGTAAAAAAAAGATCATCGAGGATACAGAAAATTTTGCATATCTTGCTGATCTCGAAGAGCGCGCTGCTGATCAGCTCGGTGCTGATCTTTTCTTTAGAACTCCTCCAAATCGAGACTATCTTCGTGATCAAGTATGGTGGACGGTGGCCCTCTACCGTGTGGCAGAACGCGTTATTTTACCTAAGGTCAAGAAAGAAGAAAAAGACAACCACTCACCTTACCTTCCACCACATAGTATCTTCGGTGAAGATCTGATTCGTGAATGTATCTACGTGATCCTCCGGGAGTACACAGAGAAGAAGTTTACTTACCAGGGGTTGGGACAAGCTGTTGAGTATTTTGCTGAAGCATGGCGTTTGCGGCTACGACAAGAGCCGATTCCAGTCGCTACGGAGGCCGTCACTGAAACAGAACTAGCAGAACGCATGCAAAGACTCGCGGTCGAACAGGCTTCGCATGATGTAAGTGAGCCACTGCTCAGAGTCGAGCGCTGGAAGATTTGGCTGCGGGCATTGGGCAGGCGGCGTGCCATTCGATTGTGGATTCTTTCACAACTACAGGAGGACCGAAACCGCGAGTGGGCGGAGATTGTCGAATTGATTCCTGAGCCACACTGCGGGGTATTAGATGACGAGGACCTCCCTCCGGGAACGACCTGGGATGAGGTGGATCAAGCGTTCCGAAAAATGACCCTGAACCCTAAAGCAGTGCGACGACGAGCATCCACCGACGGAAAAATCGTTCGACAAGCTCTGTGGGAGCTAATGATCAAGGACCTGGACCGGGAGAACGCTATCCGATTTTGGATTGTGTATATTCTCAGAGAGACTCGCCTGCAGGAGTGGCGAGAAATCGTCGAACGTATGCAGAAGCAGTACTGTGAAATTCTTGCTGCTAAAGACAAGGATAGGGATGCACTCCCCCCGGAGATTCTTTGGCAAGAAGTCCATCACGTGCTGCAAGCAAAGAAATATTCTGCAGAGGAACTGCGGAAGTGGTACCTCAATATCAAACAGCATTGTTGGGAGTTACGCTATGGATTGCCGTGAAGTGAATTCGAATGTGATCATTCATCTATTGGTTTCTTCGACTTTCTTTTTCTCCCCCAATTTGTAACGGCTTCAGTCCTTTACAGATGAGAAGGATGGCTTTGCTATCCTTCTTGCCTTACTTCCCCCGTCGTCACACGGTCTCGTTCTAGAGGTGTGTGCGCCCGCTCGGTGCCCCGTCTTGGCCATTTCGTGAATGGCTCTGTCCTTACCTTTCTTCTTGCACGTCACAGTTACAGCCTACCCGTATGCGAGCGAATCCAAAACTTCACGGTCGAACTACAGATAACATTACACTGCCACACTATCTGTGCGGCAAAGGAGGTCAAGTGATGGATGAAGTACGGAATCACAATAATCATTCTCCCGCTGTTGAAACTCAACCGTCCTTTTCGTTCTCTTCAGCGCAACCCGATGTTCTTCTCCCTGAGGACTTAGGAGCAAACTTTCTTGCGCCAGAGTCAGGGTCATTGGTCGCGGAAGTATTTGCATCAAAATCAGTTGAGGTTGCACAAACTGTGCAGGAAAGTCCTCTATTATTTGATACTCAGTTGCCTGATAACACATTCCTGGACGACCATATTTCCACTGCGCGAACGACGGGCGGTTCTCACGCATCCGTACAACTTCCTGCCATCGTTGCTGATATCACTCTGTGGCATACCCCGGACAATGAAGCCTGGGTGACGCTGCCTGTCGCGGACCACCACGAGCACTGGTCCCTCAAAAGCCAGGCTACACAACGCTGGATCGCCCGTCGCTATTACGAGCAGATACAAGCTGTTCCAACAGCACGAGAACTCCACGCTTTGCTAGGACTTCTCGAAGGCCATGCGCTCTTTGATGGAGCTAAGCACACCGTCTTTACTAGACTGGCAGAGCACAACGGCACGATCTATCTCGATCTCTGTAATGAAAGGTGGGAAGCAGTAGAAATCACCACCACTGGCTGGGAAGTAGTCTCCACCCCACCAGTCAAGTTCCGCCGCAGCAACGGCATGCTTCCGCTGCCGTATCCCGAGCGCGGTGGTTCTATGAACGAACTTCGCCCATTTGTGAATGTTCCCCCTGATATGAACGGTACACCGGCAGTTGACTGGGTCTTGTTGGTCGCCTGGCTGCTTGCCTCTCTGCGACCGCGCGGACCGTATCCGGTGTTGGAACTGAATGGTGAACAAGGATCGGCCAAGTCTACACTTGCACGTGTTCTTCGTTCGCTTGTCGACCCTTCGTCGGCGCTACTGCGAACGATGCCACGGAATGAGCGTGATCTCATGATCTCGGCTGAAGCGGAGTGGATCATGGCGTATGACAACCTGTCATGTCTGCCCCAGTGGCTGTCCGATGCCTTCTGCCGATTAGCAACCGGTGGCGGTTTCGCCACAAGAAAATTGTTCAGTGACAACAGGCAGATCCTCTTCGACGCACAACGCCCAATCCTGCTGACAGGGATTGAAGATGTTGCGATCAATGGCGACCTGCTCGATCGCACGCTCCCGTTGGTCTTACCGGCGATTCCTGACGACCGCCGTCAGTCTGAATCGGCATTTTGGGAAGCATTTGAAGCCACGCGGCCACGGATCTTGGGCGCTTTACTTGAGGTGGTTGCGCGCACTTTACGCAAGCCACTACGTATATCTGCCCAAGAATTGCTCCGCATGGCGGATTTCGCGGAGTGGGTCATAGCAGCAGAATCCGAGCTTGGGTGGAAAGCGGGAACATTCATGGCTGCGTACTCAGCGCGCCGAGCCCAAACCAACGAGGTTGCTTTAGATGGATCTCCGGTCGCCGGAGCTGTGCAAGCTCTGGTTGGGCGTGGAGCATGGGAGGGAACTGCGAGTGATCTGCTCACGACCATCGGCACGCTCGTCTCCGATCGTGATACCCGGTTGAAAACGTGGCCGAAGAGCCCCCTGGCATTGTCCAATGCTTTGCGTCGCTTGACTCCGAACTTGCGACTAACGGGAGTTCTCGTGTCCTTCTCTCGCACCGGAGGCAGCAACTCAAAGCGTCTCATTACTATTGAAAAGCGATGATACGTCGCAGCGACGCCCTGCGTCACTGCCGCCCTTAGTCTCAACGCTGGAGCACACCGCCTTCGTCCAGCGACGCTGAGGTATCACTTAGCGTCGCTGAAAACCTCTGCTTTTTCAACATTGGCGACGCTGGCGACGCTCGCGGCGCTCCTCTGTCGTTTGTCCTTCCTACTCACGTCATCGCTTCGCTTTCCCTGAGTGTCACACGAAGCCTTTCTATTGTTGGTGTGGGGGGACTGTGTGAGCTCGATACACGGATGCCCTTCCAGCTCAATCTGCCCCGCCCGTGTCACGCCAGCACGTTCTATCTGTGTAGAAACCACATGAGGGAGGTATGTCATGAAATATCGTGCTCTGCTTCTCAGCGGCATTCTGAGTCTGTACACACCGCTGGTGAGTTATGCTTACCACAATGCCCGTGATGATCCCGGTCTCTCTTCTGTTCCCTTGGTCATTGCGCAGGCAGACATAAGTGAGGATGGCAGAACGTCTACAAACGAAGCCGCGACTGCAAATGGGTCACAAACTCAAAGTGACTCCGAGACGAACAGTATCAACGTCGGAGGATCATCCCAAACCATTTTTGGTGACGACAGCAGTAACGAGGACAACCCTTTTGGTAGTAGCTGGTCGCCGTATAGCAGCCAAACCACAAGTCAACGACGTTGTACCTTCTGCTCGCGCGAGTCCGCATTGTCCGTTGATCCCTCACCGTACCGGCGTGTCATCCGGGGAACTGACCATTAGTAACAGTAACTTGCTGTTAGGCGTCGCTGGGTGCTCCTCATTCTAGGAATGACTGCCTGCGAAAATCACTCACTACATGAGAAGGAGGAAAATTATGTTCTTTTGTCGGATCAATATGAACAGGAACCTGCTCGCGAGCGCGGCGCTTGCGAGCACTGCTCCTATGGGAACCGCAACACCATCATCTTCGTACGTTGTAGGAGGTAATAAACAAAAAAACGACCACAGGCGGTGAGGAGCAAGCTTACCGCCCGGTTGTAGGATCAACCAAAAGACTGCGGGTTCCAGGCTTTCAGCTGTCCCGGACATTTTGAAAAGATACTCCTAAATTGTCTACCGAAAAAATCCTCACGACAGCTTCTAAAGTCTGACTTCTCTCCTCTCAAAACCGCAAGCCTCTAAGCGGAGGTTCACAAAAACAAATGAATTCAACATACGAGTTCCGACACTCTCTGGCGTGGTCTACCTGCCAAACGAGGATGATTCTCTGTCCAGTCGTTAATTGTCTCGGTCTGTTCTCAACCACGATCGTGGCATTCTTGAACCAATCGGATCTATTGGGGTGTTAGTGAGGTCTCTCGTTTCAAAAAGGAACGAGCATCATTAACAAGGCATACGCTGCGTCCCAATCCTCCTGTCCTTTCGGCGTAGTACAATTCACAGCACATGTAGGAGCATCATTATGCACAAACAATTGCACATGATCCGCGAACATTTGGAAAATCCACCGGCGAAGGGGACTCTCGATGAACGGATGACGGAAGTCTTAGAGCGGGTTGCAAGCTGTCCAGAGTGCGTTGAGGGGGGGTGGCATCCTTTGGGTTTTATGCACGTAAAATTTGACGCCTTGGGAGAAAGCGGGTTGCGGCTACATATATGGCCTGCGTTACCTCCTCAAATTGAATCTCTCGGGTGGGGGATTCACACGCATAACTGGTCGTTACAAAGCTATCTCCTTTGTGGATCGCTTGTCGAATCGCTCTATGAAGTGAAGAGGGGTGCAAAAACTCCACTCTTTCGGATCTACTTTGCGAACAATGTAGGTTTGAGTAATACGTTACAAGCTACTGCCGAAGTCGCAAATGTATGGAAGAAATGCGTGCGGAGAATGTCATATGGAACCTCGTACGCCTTACCCCCCAGCGTCTTTCATAGCGTAGAGATTCCTCGAAATACTCTAACGGCGACGATCCTACTGAAGAAAGATGAGAGGGCGACCATACCAGAGAAAGTTATTGGACCCCTCGATGCACTGGAGCACCATCATTTGGCCAGGCGATCCTGCAGCAAGGAGGAAGTAGCTCAGGCCGTCTTGATGGTCATTAAGAAGATGATTGAAAACAGGACCTCTAGCTACGACATAGACTACTCTCAGCGGTAGACGAGGAGACGAAACAAAGAGGGGGTGGGGCGAGTGCCGGCATTCTTACCTCCTTACAACTGTAGCTCCGGGAAGTCACTTCGGTGGTCTTACAGTTGGAGTGACCGAAAGCAAACTTCGGTCGGAATTGCTCGGGCACAAAGTAAACCGGGCAAGGCGGAATGAAAAAAATCTTGCATTGGTATTTATACAAGGTCACTCGATGTGCACTGCGCGCATCGAGCATGATCTCACAGGAGATTGGAGATGCATAACATTCTAAGAATAGGGGAGACGAAGAAATCTTCACAAGACGCGTATTCGTATGGGATCAGAACCTTACGGGGAGGGGTACTTGTATGGTGCGGTATGTCGATGATTTTACTGTTTCTGCGAACAGAGGCATTTGCAGTGTTAGTCACCCCTC
>JAYVFX010000615.1:0-2663 GCA_043772795.1 Deltaproteobacteria bacterium | reverse complement strand
ATTTCCCGTGAAAATGTCGACTTCTACACTACATATCGTGCTTACTGCATCCTATTTTGCCTAAATATTGTAGTACTCCACGGCAAGTATCAGAGAACCGTAAGAATGAGCCCAGCAAAGTATCTACCGTACATCTCAACGCCATATTGGCCTTTTGCTTTTGTTGTAGTGGACATGACACGCCTCTTTTCCATCGTACCAACCTCATTACGTTTAAGAATTATGAGAACGGTTGCCAGGATTTTATACAGACTGTGAACGGAATTTTGGCTCTTTCTCCATGCTGTAGTTTAGGATCCATGTAGCTGTCCGTTGCTGGCACGGTGAACAAACGTCATATTTCTAACAGATAGAGAGAATAGAACATTCCGGAAAACCACTGTCAGGAAGAACAAGAAGATAGAAGTGGTTCGCATTACCATCACTGGTACTTTGCTCTTTACAGCGGTTTTCAGATGAATGAAGAATCCGCTCCCTCACGGTCGCGGTACGGTACCGCGCGCGTCAGCAAGCGGATCTCTCCGTTCAAGTGAAAAGCGCTGTAGAGAACACTTATCGATTCGTTAGCCACAAGGAGCAATAATCATACCAAATAGAGAATAACGCTCTGGAAACGAGAATATTAATGAGTAGTGAGGAGAGATAACCGGACGTGACTCTGCTTATGCTCGTCAAATATCACAAGAACAAGCAATTAATACCTCACATCGTGAGTAATAGAAAAAATCAGGCATCAGGAAACACGAAAGACAACGACGCAGGGAAGCTACTGACGCTGATTTTTTCTCGGGAATTCTCACGAATGCGAAGAAAGGTTGCTGTTTTTCGCAGTGGTGAGAAAATGAAAGAAAGGACAGTAAGAGTTCCTCACACCACTTGATTATCCCAGAGCAACATCACTATATCGTCCTGTTTTTCAGTCTGGAACAGATATAAAAGGGACGTCGCCCAGACCTGGGATATGAAATCCTCATGGGCGCTCATCCCATCGTGCCGATCTTCATTCGTGATACAGAGAAGACCGCCACACTGGTTGCCCATTTGTTTGCCCACAACATCCTCGTTACCGAGCTGAATTATCCCATCGTCCCGAAAGGGGATGAGGAGATCAGGCTCCAGGTCTCCGCGAACCAGACCGAAAAAGACATTGACTATGTGTTAGAGCGGTTGTCGCTGCTGCGTCGTTAAAGAACCGATCATGTTGTCACCTGCTTATACCGGTGGGGCAAGCGACTTCGGCTCAAGGACAACAGCAGGGGGGCGTACGACCAGCGTCGGCGTGTTGCCATGGAGTATGACTCGTCGTGCCACACTTCCCAACATAACCTCGCTCACTCCCGTGCGACCATGCGTCGCCATCACCACCAGGCTACCTGGGTGCTCGTGCGTGTAGCGCACGATTTTCTCAGCCGGGCCTCCCAGTGCCGTTACTATCTGAACTGGGAACTCCTTGCCCTGCACAGTCGCCTCGATTTGGTGCAAGTAATCTTGGGCAGCGCTTTCTAACCCGTCCAAGATCGTTTGGTAGTTACTCCCGGCCATACTCATGGGATCGATGAAAGTGAGTGGTAGGATCTCGACTACGCGGAACAGCACCAGCGGCACGCCACACCGCTTGGCCAGTTCGCCGGCCAACGGCAATGCCGTCTCTGCAACAGGAGAACCATCCAGCGGAAGAACCACGTGCGTCACTCCAGATGAAAGGATCGCTTGCTCCTCGGTTGGACGGATCAACAACAACGGTGTACGTGTCGTATGCAACACCTTCTCCGCTACGCTGCCATAGACCCATCGTCGTAGCCCGGAGCGTCCATGAGTTGCTAAGGCAATGAGGTCCGTGGCTGCCTGCTGTCCTGTTGTCACGATCTGTGCGGCAGCGTCACCCACCGAGACGCGACTCTCAGCCGTGATCCCGGCTGCGACGAGTCGGTCTGTCACGCGACGTAGATATCCGTATGCCTCGGTCTCTTCTTGCTTGATGAGTGGGGAGAAGAAGCGATAGTAGTCGCTACCTTGCCCACCATCGGGCTCCCCTGGAACAACATGAAGCAACGTCACCTGCACAGCCAGCGCCTTAGCTAAGGCGCTCACATAAGGAAGAATACTCTCCGCTAATGGAGATCCGTCTAGTCCCACGAGAATATGTTGTAACATCACGATGTCCTTTCGCTCACCACACGATGGCACGTTCTCTCTGTGCAAAGGGTGTGCCTGGATAAGGCCGGGCCATCTCCATCCTCATTCTGGCAAGTATTCAATCGCACGACTCAATGTGGCAAGACAACTATATCGTGAGACTTTTGTGAATGCGTCAGCATCACCTGCAGACAACCCGTCGCAGGTCCTGGTCGGTAGCAAATTGTAGAATCATGTCCCGCAAGAGTCGTAGATGTTCCGTTCCCTCAGGATCAAACGTTGTGGGTAACCCTAACTCGACCAGATTACTGGCGTTGAGGATCAGGTCGTAGAATCGGTTGATCTCCGAGTGTTCCAGTTCCCACGTCAGGCGTAAGGCCTCGTCAATTGACACTCGGGCTTGTGCCCGCCGCTTGACGTCCTGAATCTGTGCGTCCATGTTCGCTACCACGCGGGCAGGAAACTCGATCGGTGCTGTCTGTGCGACGCCTGGTACTGAGCCGTCATACAATGCCTGTACCAACACA
>JAYVFX010000614.1:0-4688 GCA_043772795.1 Deltaproteobacteria bacterium | reverse complement strand
CTAGACCAGAACGCTCACCAGCGTACAGACGATAAGCGGAGAGGCTTGCAACTGCGCAGAGACTGCGTATGCTCCCGGTGGAGGAACTAATGTATGGGTGTGTTTCGACTCTACAATGGTGACGATGGAAAATCTCGCATTGAAGACCAAAGCCTCACGTCCCATCCCCTGCTGACATCACCTCAGACCGCAGCTCACATTGTGTTCAATCAACTGTCAGCAGGAACGTTTATCGATTGGCATCCCGCTCCCCGTCGACAATATGTGATTATTCTCTCCGGTCAACTGGAAATCGGATTGGGAGACGGCAGCGTGCGTCGGTTCGGTCCTGGGGACGCACGTCTAGTAGAAGATACCACCGGGCGTGGCCATACGACGCGGGTGGTGGGTACTGAGCCTGTGCTGACAGCCGTAATCCCGCTCGCCGACAAGTGAACCGTCCGGAGTGGACGCGTAGTGCTGTTTCTAACGCTTTGTGAGATGGAGCTTTGAGTATGCCAGAACCACAGGTCGCAACAATACCGCAGCAGTTGGTCGTCGCGGATATCGAACTCGAAGTGATACGGCGCGGAAGAGGCTACCCACTGGTGCTCCTGCACGGCCTGCAGAACGTCGATCCGCGTGCACACTTTCTCGATTTGCTCGACCAACACTGCGACATTATCGCGCCCTCGCATCCCGGCTTTGGCCATTCGCCTCGTCCTGCTGCAATTGAGACCGTGTACGATCTTGTGCATCTCTATCTCGAACTGCTTGACCACCTGCCATATGACAAGGTGACCCTCATGGGCTGCTCGTTCGGCGGTTGGCTGGCGGCAGAGATCGCGGTGACGTGCCCACATCGGCTCGATCGGCTCGTCTTGGTCGATGCCCTCGGCATCAAAGTCTCAGATCGTGAGACCCCTGACATTCTCGACGTGTTCAATACTTCGCCGCAGGAGGTGCAACAGCGCAGTTGGCATAACCCGAGCAAGTGGGCGCCGGATTTCAATGCCATGAGCGACGACGACATCATTGTTCGCGCCCGAAATTGGGAAACGTTGTGTCTGTACGGATGGCATCCCTATATGTACAACCCCCACCTTCACCGCTGGCTGCGGCGCATCACGCGACCAACACTGGTCTTGTGGGGAGCCAGTGACGGCATCGTCACCCCAGCCTATGGACGTGCGTATAGCGGATTGATTCCTGGTGCACGGTTCGAACTGATTACCAAAGCTGGCCATTCCCCCGAAATCGAGCAACCCGACGTCTTTGTCGAGCATGTCGTGAGGTTTTTGCAGCAGTAGTCACCTGCGTCGTTAAGGAGGACTGTGAATATGGAAGTCTGGTATCACAACGAGAACCCCTATCCGTTCGTGCCACAGGATGTGCTTGATCGTGCGGATTCTGTCCGCGCTAGTCTGCCCAACAAATACTGCGATCCAGCCCTGGCCGCGAATCTCTTTGAAGAGACGTTAGATGAGTTCATGCTCTGCGACGATCTCGGTATTAACGTGGTGGCGATTGAGCATCATGCGGGCATTAACTCGCTGTTTGGTGCCAATCCGTTGATCCTCGGCATCTTGGCGCGACAAACCCGCCGCGTGCGCATTCTCAGTATGGGCACCTTGATTTCCCTGCGTCCTGACCCCGTGCGCGTGGCAGAAGAATACGCCACGGCTGACGTGATTTCCCGTGGGCGGCTCGATATTGGCTTTGTCAAATCTGGGGCGAGTGAGATGGCCTCGAACAATGCCAATCCGGTAAACAACATCGAACGCTACTGGGAAGCGATCGACTTGGTCAAGAAAGCGCTGACGTACCAGGAAGGACCCTTCAGCTGGGAAGGCAAGCACTACACCCATCGCCATGTCAACATCTGGCCGCGCCCCTGGCAACAACCGCATCCACCGTTATGGGCTGCGACTGGTGACCCGGACACCACTAGCGAGGTTGGTCGTCGTGGCATGGTCAATGTCCTGGTCCTGCGGGGTGAAGAAGGTACGAAACGGGCCTGGTATGCCTATCGCCAAGCGCGCATCGACGCTGGGCTCCCACGAGTGGCAAGCGATCATTTCGCTTACGCCGCACTTGCGTATGTTGGCGAGACCCATGCAGAAGGAGTCGAGATCGGTAGTAAGTTATTGTGGTTCTTGAACACCAGCCTCAAGATGGCACCACAATACGCGCAATTCCTGCCAGGGACTGCGCCACCAGCAGCTGCGCCGCAGGTCTATCGCACCAAGCCCAAACCAACAGAGCCAGTGGCAGGAGCGACACAAGGACAGAAGCCAACGACCTCAGCGATTCAGAACGTCGGTGGTTTGATTGGCCTGACTGCGGAGCAAGCGATGGCGCGAGGGATTTTGTTTGCTGGTAGTCCCGAGACGATCTACCAGCAGATTCTGGACTTCTACAACCGCGTCGGTGGGTTTGGTCACCTTGTTATGATTGGCCGATCTGGATTCATGACCCACGCCGAAGCTGAAAAAGGGCTAAAACTGTTCGCGAAGGAAGTCTTGCCCCGACTCAAAGAGATTGCTCCCGTGCAGGTCGAGTGACACCAGATGCAAGATCCACACAAACGATATCACACTGAGAGAGGTGAGAGATGGCTACGCAATCAGATGTCGTGTACGGCACAGGGGATGGTCGTGAATTGAAGATCGACATTTTCCCAGCCACAGGTCCTCACAACTATCGTACTGCCGTCCTGCAACTGCATGGCGGGCGCTGGCGCTATGGGAACCGTAAGATGATGGCCGAACACGCGCAGGCCCTCAGTCAATTCGGCTTCACCTGTCTTCCCACGGCATATCGCCTCCTCAGCGAAGCTCCCTGGCCAGCACCGCTGCACGACGTAAAAGCCGCAGTGCGGTGGACGCGTGCAAACGCGGACCGCTTAGGGATTGCACCAGACCGCATTGTGATCCAAGGCTGCAGTGCCGGGGCCTATCTGGCACTCATGGCGGCAGCGACGAACGGTCAGGCAGCATGGGAAGGAGACGGTGGCCACGCCGACGTCTCTAGCAGCGTCAACGCCATCATCTCGATCTATCCGGTCACGTTGTTCAAGCAAGACTGGGAAGGATGCTACACCGGCGATGCGCCCATCGCGGCTGCGGATGATTACTTACCCGCCTCACTCCTCTTGGAAGACCGACTGACCGAGGATAACATCCGCGCCATCTCCCCCTACACATACGTTACCCCCCAGTTTCCACCGACCGCCTTATGGCATGGTGGAGCAGATACCTATGTGCCACCGTCGCATAGCCTGCGTATGTATGAGGCGTTAGTGCGGGCAGGGGTGACGGTCGATCTCCATCTGGTTGCGGGCATGGCGCACGTCTTTGATTTTGCGCCGAGCCATCGCACCGCGGTACAACATGCCACCGCCCTCTTCTTGCGTCGGACAGTCTGTGAGGCTGAGGCGCTGCAGGAGGAAATTGCGGGCGTAAGCACGATGCTGAAGACGAAAGCTGCTGCGTTCAACTTGCCACGCTAAGGTCATGGTGCGGTATACTGCCTTTTCTTTAGTGGCGTGTATGAGGAAAGCGTTCCACGTCACGCGGTGGGTACTCACGGTGATCCATCCTACTCCTCTCCCAATCGTCGTTGCACCATAACGCTCTTGTGGCTTGCGTTGCGTGGCAAAAGGGGTCAAAAGGAAAGAGCAACTGGGGAAGTTGCCCACGCTTTTGTATCTCACCCATAAGGAGGGCCGTTATGAAAGTTGGCATGTCGATCTTTATGCAAAACACCAACGACAAATGGACGGACTATGAGGTGTATCAAAACGACCTCAAACTGGCCGACCTGGCCGAGCCGTTGGGGTTCGACTCGATTTGGAGCGTCGAGCATCACTTCACGCCCTACACCATGGTGCCCGATGTGTTGCAGTTTCTCACCTATATGGCAGGCCGCACCAGCAAGGTCGAACTCGGCTCGATGGTGGTGGTGCTACCCTGGCATGATCCCGTGCGGGTCGCTGAGCAGATTGCCATGCTCGACAATTTGTCCAACGGGCGCCTTGTCATTGGCTTTGGCCGGGGGGCAGCCACTGTGGAATACAACGGCTTCCGGGTGGCGATGGACGAGTCGCGCGAACGCTTCGTGGAAGCGGCGGAAGTGGTGTACAAGGCCTTGGCCAATGAGCGCTTCTCGTACCAGGGGAAATATTTCCAGATTCCCGAGATGACCATTCGGCCGCGTCCTTTTTCCCATCCCGAGAAACGGCTGTATGGTGCTGCGGTCAGTCCAGATACCGCGGAACGGATGGCCAAACTGGGCTTAGGGGTGCTGATTGCCATTCCGCTGTACGGCTGGGAAGCGCAGGCCAAGGATGTGCAACGCCATGAGCACATTCTGCGTGAACAAGGTCACACGCCGGTCCCGCCCATATCCTCAAGTTTCGTCTACTGCGCCGAGACAGAGAAGGAAGCACGCGAAGGCGCACGGCAATGGATGGGTGGCTATTGGGGCTCGGCAGATGCGCACTACAAGTTCACCGATGGCCATTTGAAGAGTGTGAAGGGCTACGAGCATTACGGCGCGATTGCCGATGCGGCCAAGACCACCACGCCAGAACAGAGCGTCGACGGTTTTGTCAGGTTGCAGGTCGCCGGCACCCCGGCGCAGTGCCTGGAGCAGATTTACACCATGCAAGATCTGGTCGGGCTCAACCACTTCATTCCGGTGTTTAG
>JAYVFX010000613.1:0-10894 GCA_043772795.1 Deltaproteobacteria bacterium | reverse complement strand
GCATCCTGCAAGCATTGGGCATTCCAGAGTCAGTCTATGCCCCGCCCGCTGCCCCACTAATTCACAGCGGGTGACTAAAAATGACCGAAAGGGGAGCATTGAATCATTGAGCGCATGAACGAGTGCCGACACGCGCTTAAAAGATTGCAAATTGGCCGCGAGGAATGGATAAACTAATAGTGAGGTCTAAATCAGACCACATGACAGTGGCACAGTCTCGCACTTTCTGAGATATTCCATCCTCTGCCCGCCCATCAATGGTCGGGCTACCTTCTGACGCTGGCTCAAGCCGGCTTTCAGCCCCTGGGAAGGGGCGTCGTGGGGTAGCCCGGCGATTGATCGCCGGGGATGAAATCACAGGAAGCTACGGGAGTGTACGAATCTTCTGTGGTCCGATTTAGAAATAGGGGACGTTGCAGGAAAGTACGGGTTATGGAAATTAGGGCCAGGTCTAGAATTCGTGAAGACTGGATACTTTTCCCCCACGGCACACAGCTTAGTGGATGCATTCCGGGAGGTAGTCGTTTCACTCCTCGTGATAGCCAGCTTGTTCCTTCGCTGCCGGCGCCCTTGAGCCAGAAGTCGAGGGTGTGGAGGACGCGTGGGGGAACCAGGGGCGACGTGTTTGCCCGTGGGCTCGTGCTTATTCGCTGTCTGTGTCGTTGCCGTTCAAGGCAATCACTCGATCGTCACGCGGCCGTCGTGGGTGACCTCAAGGTCAACGCACGAGCCGGTGAGCAGAGCCATACCGAACAATAGGTTGCCCTCGTAGGAGTAGGGGATGTTGCAATATTATTCATCAAGAGGCACGCAGATTAACTACGTGATCGGCGGCGAGAATCGCAGCGTGGGCAAGACGGTCAACCGCACGCTGGTGCAAGGCTTCCTGTACGAGAACCAGTTAGAGCCCGTCGCCGAACTCGATGGCAAGAGAGGGTCGGAATCGGGAAACCGGCGACGGCCATTGCGTCGAACGGCTGCCGCCGAGTTGCCACAAAATCTGATTACTCTGCTCCATCACTCGCGCAGTCATCGCGTGAACCTTTTCCTTTCCCTTGACTGTGAAGGGCTGATGAGAAAGTATGAAGGAAATATTTTTTCTTGAGGGAACTATGGCTGTAAAAGTAGGCATTAACGGATTTGGGCGCATTGGTCGTAATGTGCTGCGGGCGAGCTTGCAGCAACCTGAACTCGAGTTTGTTGCGATCAACGATATCACCGACGCGAAAACTCTCGCCCATTTGTTGCAGTACGATTCCGTGCATGGCCGCCTCAACGCAGAGGTCAAAGCCGAGCACGATGCCTTGGTCGTAAACGGCAAACGCATACAGATCTTACAAGAGCGTGACCCCAACAAGCTCCCGTGGAAATCGCTCGGGGTCGATATTGTCCTCGAATGTAGTGGCATCTTCACCGACAAGGACAAAGCGGTGGCGCACCTCAGCGGTGGCGCGAAAAAAGTGCTGGTCTCGGCGCCGTCGAAAGGGGCTGACCTCACTCTGTGTTATGGCGTCAACCATACGGCCTACGACCCGGCCAAACATACCGTTATCTCCAATGCCTCGTGCACAACCAACTGTCTCGCCCCCGTCGCCAAAGTGTTGCACGACAGTTTCGGCATCAAACGCGGACTCATGACCACGATCCACTCCTACACCAACGATCAACGTATTCTCGACCTTCCCCACTCTGACATCCGCCGTGCTCGCGCAGCTGCACTGTCGATGATCCCCACTAGCACCGGCGCGGCGCGCGCAGTCGGAGAAGTGTTGCCCCAGCTCAAAGGTAAACTCGACGGGATGGCTGTCCGTGTCCCAACCGCCAATGTCTCGGTCGTTGATTTAGTCGCGGAGTTGGAAAAGCCAGCTACCGAAGCGACGATTAACGGCGCGATTCGAGCTGCCGCTGAGGGTCCGCTGAAAGGGGTCCTCCAGTATTGCGAGGAAGAGTTGGTCTCTGTCGATTTTAATGGCAATCCCTCGTCGTCGATCTTCGATTCCGCACTGACCAAAGTGATGGACAACAATTTCATCAAAGTGTTGTCTTGGTATGACAACGAGTGGGGGTTTTCCAATCGTATGCGTGATGTCGCCCTCTATATCGGGCAGAAAATGTAAGGTATGGCAATTCGACACTCACTCATTGTCGGCAATTGGAAAATGCATGGGACGCGGGCAGAAGCGGAACGCTTGCTGTCCGCGCTCAAGACGCACATCGGACGACCAGCCGATCGTGAAGTTGTGGTTGCCCCACCCTTCAGCACCCTGGAAACGGCGGGTCGCTTATTGGCAGGAACCTCTATCCGTTTAGCTGCGCAAAACCTCCACTGGGAACCGCAAGGCGCGTTTACCGGCGAGGTTTCTGGTCCGATGTTAAAAGAACTTGGTTGTAGTCACGTCATTATCGGTCACTCAGAACGGCGGCAGTATTTGGGGGAAACTGACGAACAGGTCGCCAAAAAAGTCCAAGCCGCCCGTCGGGATGCACTCATCCCCATTATCTGCGTCGGAGAGACCCTAGAACAACGTGACCGCGGAGAAACATTAGCGGTTATTTCCCGCCAGGTACGTGGAGCACTCCAAGGACAGGATGCGAAAGCCATCGCATCCCTGATCGTTGCCTACGAACCAATATGGGCGATCGGCACCGGGCGCACAGCAACTCCTGCACAAGCGCAAGAGGTCCACGCTTCTATCCGCGCAACGCTCACCGAACTCACAGACCGTTCCTCCGCTGAGCTTGTTCGCCTATTGTATGGCGGCAGTGTGAAGCCGGACAATGTCGATGCTCTGATGGCAGAATCCGATATTGATGGTGCGCTGGTCGGCGGTGCAAGCTTGGATGCCGAGGCCTTTGCCCGCATCGTGCAATTCCGCTAAGATCGCCTCACTATGTGGAGCACAGCATTTACGATCCTTCATGTTTTTGCGTGTCTTTTTCTCATTGTGGTAGTTCTACTACAGACGGGAAAAGGCACAGATGTCAACGCAGTCTTCGGTGGTTCAAGTCAAACCATCTTCGGAAGTACCGGAGCCGGGAATTTTCTCACAAAGCTGACGACAGCCACGGCTGCCATTTTTATGGCAACGTCACTGTTTCTCACGTGGGGGAATGCCAGGCAGACAACAAAAAGTGTCTTTGATGATGCCCCGCCCTCCCCTACGGTAACCACACCTCCGGCATCAGAACAGCCACCGGCAGCGTCAAGCGGAGCAAGTGGAACAGCGAGCGATAAGCCAGCAGAAGCACCGGCAGCGTCAGAAACCGCACCTGCGGCAACGCCGCCAACATCATCCGCGACCCCGGCGC
Source organism: Deltaproteobacteria bacterium (assembly GCA_043772795.1). GTDB lineage: Bacteria > Desulfobacterota > Binatia > Bin18 > Bin18 > VGTJ01. The sequence continues at coordinate 7,585 of JAYVFX010000613.1, read as the reverse complement.
CAAGCGTAGCCTTGATTCCCTCAACAACTTCGCCTCAAACGCCAACTCAAGGAACCGCAACGGCTACACCCCCAGCGACAACACCTTCCGCTACAGAACCGGCGAAGACTCCTGCAGCAACGCCGCCCACGGAACAAGGAAATCCGAAGTAAAATTTCACCCTAATATCGCTTAGCGAGCAAGAACACCCATCGACACCTCCCGAACTCAACAAAATGATGAATGATGAACGATGAATGAAAAAAGGCTATAGGCCCCAGGCCGTAGGCTAAAGAGGGGAAGTGGGAGCCCTAAAGCCTATCGCCTTCAGCCTCGGTTCCTATTCATCATTCCGCATTCATCATTACTTTCCGGTCTCTAGACCCTCGGAAAAGAGGCTGCTAAACCGGTTCCCATATCGGCTTCGTTTTTCCCGCACAATGACACGCGCAGGAAACGGTAAGCGTGGAGGAATTCATGGCAGATCGTGCCCTTGAGGGTGTTCGAGTTATCGAGTGTGGCCATCTCGTCTCTGCTGCCTATGCAGCAAAGCTGATGGCCGATATGGGCGCCGAGGTCATCAAGATTGAAGAGCCATCCGGCGACCTCGCGCGCCAGCGTGGTCCCTACCCTGGACATGTTCCCCACCCGGAGAAGAGCGGCCTCTTTTTGTATCTGAATACCAACAAGTACGGCGTCACCCTAGACCTGCGACAAAGTGCGGGGCAAGAGATTTTTCACCGCTTGCTCAAAGACGCGGATCTGTTGATCCATAATTATCATCCCACGGAGATGGCAAATGTCGGCCTCGACTACACTCGTCTAGAAAAAGTACATCCCGCACTGGTAATGACAAGCATCGCTCCGTTCGGACTCAGCGGTCCGCACCGCGATTATCAAGCCACAGACCTCACACTGTGGAGTGCGGGCGGCGTCACCCATCTCAACGGTGGTGGTCCTGGAACCGATGAGATGCCGCCGTTACGTTCATTTGGTCAGCAGGCCGGCTACCAGGCTGGGGTTAATGCTGGCATCGCCTCGCTAGGAGCGCTGTTTTCTCGCCTCTCAACTGGTGAGGGACAACACGTCGAAGTGTCGGCACAAGAGAGCTTGCTTGCAATTTTGGAGTTGACGTTCGAGTTTTACCCGTACATGAACTTGCCGTCTTCTCGCCTTGGGCAGAAACCGATTCAACCCTTAGAGTTTCTGGAGTGCAAAGATGGGTGGATTTTTCTATGTTGCGTCGAGGAGCATCAGTGGAAAAATTTTGTCGGGATTATGGACAACCCCGAATGGGCAAGTGAAGAGATTTTCGGAGACCGTCTAAGTCGTGCAGCCAACTGGGATGTTCTCGGTCCGTTGCTGCAAGACTGGGTCAAAGATCAAACTGTGATAGATCTCTACCACAAATGTCAATCGCGACGCGTGCCGATCGCACCAGCATCAACGATGGGCGACCTGTTCAACAACGAACATCTCAAATCACGCGGGTTCTTTGCAACAATAGACCATCCGGCAACCGGCCCACTCCAATATCCGGGTGAACTCTATAAGTTTTCACAGAGTCCGTGGGAGATTCGTCGCCCTGCACCGCTGCTCGGCCAACATAACGAAGAAATCTACGGCAAGCTCGGCCTATCACAGACTGAGATTGGTGAATTGAAGAAACAAGGAATCATCTAGCCGACGGAAAAACGGGGAAATGGATAAAAGGAGAAGAAGGAAAAGGGTCTTACTCCTATTTATCCCTTATCCATTTATCCCTTATCCCATCGACTAAAACTGATAGCAACAATTTGAAACAGGAGTGCTGTTATGCCACGACTACCACTTGAAGGCATTCGCGTCGCCGATTTCACCTGGGTGTGGGCTGGACCGTTCTGCACGTTACAGCTTGCACACCTCGGGGCTGAGGTGATTCGCGTTGAAACCGCCACGCGTCCGTGCATCACACGACTGTTGCCGCCGTGGCCAAACGGCAAATCGACCGGGGTGAATAGTAGCGGCTACTTCAATCAGTACAATCAAGGCAAGCGTTCTCTGTCGCTGAATCTGAAAAAACCCGAGGCACTTGAACTTGCCAAACAGTTAGTCGCCAAGAGTGATATTGTGACTGAGAACTTCGCCGGCGGAGTGATGGATCGGCTCGGCTTAGGCTACGAGGATCTCAAACAGATTAAACCGGACGTCATCATGATTTCCCTCTCTGGTTACGGCACGACGGGACCGGAGAAAGAATATATCTCGTATGGGCCGGCACAGGTGCCGATGAGCGGCATGTCCTCCCTCACTGGTTACAAAGGCTGGCGACCAATGCACATGGGCATCTCGTATGGTGATCCGAACGGTGGGTTGCATGGCGCATTCGCCGTCATGTGTGCGTTGATGTATCGCGCTCGCTCTGGCAAAGGACAGTATATCGATTTGTCACAGTGGGAAACGTCAACTGCGATGGTCGCCGAGGGATTGCTCGATTACAGCATGAACGGCACGCAAGAGGAACGCGATGGCAACCACGACCTCTACATGTCACCTCACGGGGTGTTTCGTAGTGCGGGGGAGGATCGCTGGGTCAGCTTGGCGGCTCGCAATGAGGCTGAATGGCGGCGTTTCTGCGCGGTGATTGGCCAACCTAGGTTGGCACACGACGCACGTTTTTCCTCACTCTCAGTTCGCAAGCAACATGAGGAAGAACTCGATGCTCTCATCACGACGTGGACTGCGCAACATTCACCGGAAGAGGTGACGGCACAACTACAAGCGTCCGGTATTCCTGCAGCACCGGTGATGAGCAATAAAGATCTCTCAACCGATCCACACCTCAACAGTCGGCCCATCTTTACCTACCTTGATCATACCGAGGTAGGGAAGAAACAGCACGTCGGCATTCCGTGGCAACTGTCAAAGACGCCGCTCTCCGTGTGCCGTCCAGCCCCATTGTTCGGCCAAGATACTGAATATGTTTTGCGCGATGTTTTGGGGTACAGCGCGGAGCAGGTCGCTACGTTCAAGGCACAAGATGTGTTGACGTAGAAAGGTCGAAGAGCGACCTATAGAAACACTACAGCAAGGTGTAGATTCGATGATGACGCTCCAGCACCACCGGATTTTTTCTCCAGACCTCAGAACGAGTCCCCGCCTTTACGAAGTGTCACCACTTGTCAACGTGCCATCCAGTGGTAGGGTCCCACATCCAGAAAGTATTGAGGACTGTCCCTTGTTGCACGAGATGATCGCTGATGGCCTGCGCGAAGGTCTGTTCGTCCAATTGTCGAATGGCAGTAGCCAGAATACCGTGATGGGGAGAGGGAAGTACTTCCCAGACTTGCATCGTAACATGGAAACGGTGCAAGAGACGAAAATCACTCTGATTGGTTGTGATGAGGATACGCTTGTGTTCGGTGGCGTATTTGAAGTGAAAGGGATCGTTACGACTTCTCAGGCCGAGTTGCATTGCCGTGGCTACGTCGTGGCCGTGCTGTTGCAGGAGAGGCGCAAGCGATAAAGGAACGCACTCGTCGAGGTAGAGTTGGGCCATACGTTGTCAGAGGGTGAGTTCATTCCCCTCAATGCGCTGTCGAATCTCCGCCTCATGCCGTTGGTAATAACAGAGCGCTGCTTGCAGCTCCTCTTCTGTCAACGCGAAGGCATCGGCCGTCTGCGTCGGAGAATGACCGCCAAGATAATATCCGACAACCACCCACACTGGGGTGCCTTTGTCTCGAATATATGGCTCTTTTCGTATGTTGGGGTCCGCAGTGCCCTGCGCTATAAGGATATGACGTTCGATGAGTTCATCAGCTGATCCCATACTATCTCCCTTCGGAGGAAGCCGTGCCGGTCGGTGTTCTTCCTATGCCTTACTATCATCGAGTTTTACAAGGAAGAGCGCAAGACAGCTCTGATTTTGAACAAGTCAAAAATGAATCCAGGGCACGCCCCAGGCAAGTCACAGCAAGTCCCAGTCTTGTTCAAGACTGGTCCAAGACTTGCCCCAACTCGCTCCTCGTTCATCGTTCTTCACTCTTCATTTTCCCTTCTTCCTTTCCTCCCCCTACAGCCTACAGCCTACAGCCTACAGCCTTCAGCCTATTTCTCCATTCTCCATTATTTCAGTCCTGCTTTGCGCAACGCGGCAATGGTCCGCTCCACAACCGCTGGATCTTTGATTGCCATTCGCTGCTTGTGCACTTCCAGTGAAAATTTGGGATTGAGCCGCAAAACTTCCGTCGCCTCCGTTCGCGCCTCGGCGTCCCGGCCTAACTCGCTGTAGACCGCGGCCAGCGCCAGATGGACGGGCAGTCTGTTGGGATAGAGACTAAGGTAGCGCTGCAAGGGAGCCACCGCCTCTTCGTAGTGCCCGGCTACTGCATAGGCTATGCCGACGCTTGCTAAGTGCTCATCCCCAAGTGTGGACTTCAGGCGTAGCGCTTGTGCCGCTGCCTGCAGAGCGTCCGCTGTCCTGCCCATCGTGCTCAATACTACAGCCAGCGCCGCAGAGGTTCCTGCCTCAGTCGGAGCGATGGCCACGGCCCGCTCTATCTCCGCCAGGGCCTGGTCATACTGCTGTTGAGAGAGATAGATAAAGCCCAACACTAGGTGGCTCCAGTGGTAGGCGTCGTTCAGAGCCAAGGCTCGTCGCACCGCCGCCATCGCCGGCTCCAACGTCTGGCCAGAGGGGCTCTGTTGCGAGGTCCACTGGAACAAGTAGGTGGTAGCCAAGAGATTGTGGGCAGTCTAAAATCGGGATTCCGGCTGATGAATTCCTTCGTCGTGGCGATCGCCTCAGCATACCGTCCGGTCAATTCGTCGGCCCAGCCCAATTCCATTAGGTACCAGGACGGATAGCGCGGGTTGAGCCGCATAGCGTGCTCCACTGCCCGTAGGGCTTCTTCGGGTCTGCCTGCGCAGTTCAGCGCTTCCGCCTGAACTGCATAGCTGATGTCATTATTGGGATCGAGGGCAATCGCCCGTTCCCCTTCGGCAATGGCCTGCTCATGCTCCTGTTTCAGCCCATAGATCTCGGCCAAGAGTGAATAGGCCCAAGGCAAGGAGTTGTCCAGGGCAAGGGCCCGTTGCTCTGACGCTAACGCCCGCTCCAAGTTCTGGGGGTCGGCGCTTCAGCCCCAGACCACATCCTGTCTGTAGGTTACCCCCAGTCTCGCGTACGCTTCGGCATACTGTGGGTCCAAGGCGATCGCCTTCTCAAACAGTTGCCGTGCTTGGGCATTGGCTTCCTTCGTAAAGTGGTAAAAAGCTTCCACCCCACGCAAGAAAGTGTCGTAGGCCTCCAGGTTGTCGGTATGTTTGCGCACGATGATCCCTTGCTCTTGCAAGGAGAGCTGGAGTTTCAACGTTGTCGTGATCTTCTGTACGATCTCGTCTTGCAAGGCGAAGATATCCGTGAGTGGTCGGTCATACTGCTGCGACCAGAGGTGATAGCCTGTCGTTGCGTCGATCAACTGCACCGCGATGCGCACTCGCTGGTTAGCTTTCTGTACACTCCCTTCCAATACATAGCGCACGCCCATCTCCTTGCTCACGTCCTGCACCTTCACCGCCTTGCCTTTGTAGGTGAAGGCCGAGTTGCGGGCGATGACAAAGAGACTGGGAATCTTGGAGAGATCACCGGTCAGCACTTCGGTGAGCCCATCACTGAAGTATTCTTGCTCAGAGTCGCCACTCAGATTCACTAACGGCAGCACGATGAGGGAGGGTTTGTCGGGCAGCGCAAGCGCCTGTGGCGCTTGCTGAGTTCCGAGTGCCGAGGACTGAGTGCTGAGTGACGGACGCGACAGGTACTGCACGGTCAGGAGAACGCCGACGAGGAGCACCAGGCCCATGACTATCAGACTCTGCACCGACCAGGAGCGCTGAGCAGGGAGTGTAGACGCGTCGAGGGCTTGATCAGGTTGAGACGAAAGGGGAGAGAAGGCTGACTCCGATCCTCCAGTTACGTCGTGCTGAGGGGAGGAGGGTAGCGGTGTCATTCCCGCGGAGGCGGGAATCCAGGGAGATTCATTCGAGGCTTGGGCTTGAGCCTCCTGGATGCCCGCCGGAGCCTGTCCTGAGCTTGGTCGGAGCCTGTCCTGAGCAAAGTCGAAGGAGGCGGGCATGACGGAATCGGCCTCTTGTCCGTTGGCTGGTGGTTCTTGCCTTCTCACTCCTAACTGCTCACTCCTGACTACTTCTCCAATGAACCGAAACCCCTGTCGATGCACCGTCTCAATGTACTGGGGACTGCGCGCATCATCGCTAAGCGCCTGGCGCACGGCTTGAATGTTGGACGTAAGCGTAGCGTCGCTCACCACCGTGTCTGGCCACACCGCGCCAAACAATTCGTCCTTGGTCACTAACTGACCTGGACGCTCCGCCAAATAGCTCAATACCTGCAACGCTTTGGCGGTCAGCCGTACGGGCTGGGTCTCGCGCCAGAGCTGCGCATTGGCAGCGTCAAGCCGGAACGGACCAAAACTCAAGACGTGATCATGCGGCACAGGTGCGTTTGCGTCCTTATCCAGAGAAATTCCAGACAAATTCCGGAGTTTTTCCATGACTTCCGGTCGCTGATCTCTTACCCTCCTCTCACAGAACGGATGCGATTACAACCTTTTCACAGAATGGAGGTGATGCCTTTTGAGGGTTAGAGTACGGTTTCTCTGCCAGTAAGTCTCGAACATCCATAACGTAAACCAGACATCCGACAACCAGACACCCTATAAGGAGAAACAGTATGAACAAGTGGAATTGGACCATTGGTCTCGCCTGCAGTTTTGTGATCACCCTTGCCAGCGGCAGGGCAGAAGCCCGGGACATCCGCATTAAAGGCGACCTTGCCGGCACTTTTCTCAGCACACGCATCGATCTCAATAACGATGGCGTGCCGGCAGGCTGGTCAACGTGGGTCGAGCAAAGCAACCTGGGACAGTCAAGCGCCCAGTCCGTTATCGAAGCCGTTCTCGTTCCCCCCACTGGCGCCTGTCCAGCGGGCCAGCTGGAGACGGGCGTGGTGGCGGGGGGAAGCGCAGTCAATACCTTTCTGCACACCAGAGATCAGCTCTTTAATCAGGTCACCTCCCGTATACTCTGCATTGATCTCGTCACCGGCGCATTCAGCGCTCATAGCATAGCTACCATCACGGGCGGCACCGGCAAGTTTGCGGGGGCAACGGGCTCCATTGAGTACCGTTTCACCGGATTGACTTTTCTTGCTGACCCGGCGTCGAACCAGTCGTTCGGCTCCTTTACCGGCACGATTGAGGGGACGCTGATTCTGCCGAATGGCGGGCATGGTAAGGATAAGGAAGACTGACGCCGGTCAGCCCTGACGACTTGTGCGCTAAACCAAGCGGGATGGGATTGGCACAGTCCCGCCTGGCGCTGAAGCACCAGGCTCACGTTACGAAGGGGGCATTCGTCCCCTGGGAGCCTGGTTTACCAGGCCCTTCGACAGGCTCAGGACAGGCTTGGTCTCGTAAGCCCGACGCTTGAGCGTCGGGTGCAGGCTGCTTGACGTCTGATTTATAGCGGTTTTCGCTTGGGCGAGCATACGTTCTTTGCCGACTTTACCCCTCTCCCTAGCCCTCTCCCACAAGGGGAGAGGGGA
>JAYVFX010000612.1:0-2381 GCA_043772795.1 Deltaproteobacteria bacterium | reverse complement strand
ACCTTGCGCGCCCCGTGATCGCAACGGGGCTCACGGGCGGTTGCTGGTATTGTAGCGGGGAGTCGGGACAGCACTCAGACACTCCGTCTTCCCCGACTTGCCGCTGGGTCCCCGTCGTCTCGTCGCCAACCGGGCCTAACGCCCGCCGTCTCGGGCCGCCGCCCAAACGAGACCCTTCAGATTCAGCAGCATCCGCACGCGGGTGGCGGTCACGAGCACGGGATGGTTAGGCAGTGCAACCCTGTCGGGTGAGTCTCCTCTATTGCTCTGTTCCTTCGTTCTCTCCAACGTACCAGCTCTCTTGAGTTTAGCTCCGGGCGGCCAGCAGCACCTCAATTTCTGCTGCCGTGAGCTGCTGCTTATATTTCGGCAGATGGGGATTAAGGTAATCCCACGGTTGCGCGCTGCCTGTCCAAACGTCCATAGTCGGCTGTACCCAACTCGGATCGTCTAAACTGGCTGCCCATATCCCGATCAGCTCTGGACTGGCTGGCTTCGCCAGAACCGGAGATCCGCATTCCGGACAGAACCCTCGGCTGAAGGCACGCCCGCTCTCCGCTTTCACTTCGTAGTACTTGAGCTCCCCCGTGCTGGTCAGCGTCGCTGTCGCGACATAGAGCATCGGCGCAAACGCACTCCCACTGGCGCGTTGACAATCCCGGCAGTGGCACTTCAACGAAATGAGCGGCTCCGTCGTACACTCGTACCGCACCGCGCGACACGCACAGCCACCAGAAAAAGGTGTGGGCATCAGGATGTTCCTCCTTTTGGGGCCTCAGTTCAGGGCTCCGTCATTCTGGTTCAGTGATACTCCTCACTTGACGATCTAAAGCTGCCTAACGACAGGCATCAGCGGCGGACGCTTACGGACGTCCGCTGCACGCCCAGGTTAGACCTTGGGAGCCGACACTTGGCTCCCGCTCTTCGGGCGGATTTCAAAGAATCGATCAAGAACCAATAGAAGCTGAATGAGAAACAAGAAGAGAACGGCTGCTATGAGCCATTTGTATAGGAGCGGGGTGTCTGGTGAAGCCGGGGGGTTAACAGCTTGCCGAGGCACGGGCTGTGCTCCCTCAATTTGCGGAGTATGGCCGCGCGCGAAGAGTGACCCGCTGGACGGTCCACGCGGTGTGACGGTCATATCTATGGGTGAGATAGCCCCATAGAGTCCCTCGGAGCTGAATACCTGGTTAATCACACGCTGAACAGAGGCCTTGATAAGACTAGAAAACTGTAGTTCGACTTCTTCCTTCGCTGCGTCGAACACAATCGACCCGACCCAAGACAGTAGCGCCACGGTGCCGGTCAAGATCAGACTTCCGTTCTCGAATTGAATATTTGCCTGTACCGATACATATGGAGGCATGTGCTTCCTCACTTCTCGCTCGATCCTTTCGGCGACAACTTCTGCCTTCGCGTTGAGCTTGTTGACCTCTTTGCTGATATCCCTCACTCCGTCGGTATTAGGCAGAGGTATGATCTCGGCTTTGCCATTAATCTCGAACATGGTCATCCGTAATTCATCAGGCCTGACACTCTCCTCCAACTCGTGATGACTATCCCAAACGCTACTGTGTCGCTTGGTGCTTCATCGCGTATTCGTAATATTCAGCGCAGAGAGGTCTAACGCCTGCCGTCTCGGGCCGCCGCCCAGACGTATCCTTTCACGTTCATTCCAATCCGCAAGCGGGCGGCGGTCACGAGCACGGCGTTGTTACACAGCGAAGCTCCCTTAGGAGGGCACGCCTTCTCTTTTGCCCTCTCTCCTTTTCTCCTAGAACCCCCACCTGTAGGCTCAAGCCCACTCGTATAACGCACCGGTCGACGTGCCTGCGGTGATATCAATCTCTCCCTCAATAGCGGCAATGCTGCCATCGGAGAGGTGACCGACCCCACGCATTCGCCGCTTGTGGTTAGCCATATTTTCTAGTGTCCCTTGGGAGTTGATGGCGACAGGATCCCCATTGGTCGGCCAGGCCATCCCACAATAGGTATACGTCCGACTCTTCGTGCCTGGCACGATGACCAGGGACATTGTTCCCCGGTGGAGACCCGCCTGCTCCCCCGTCACTGGCCCTTCGTAATTCACTTGCACAGCACTGCTATTGCCTGGCCCGGGTGTGAACGTCGATGAGGTCATCTTGAGCGAAAATTCCCCAATTTTTTTTCCGACTGCCATATGCTGTTCCTCCTTCGGTTAAATGGATGGCTGTTAGACCCTCGTGCTTCCTGCTCCTCCAAGGTGACAAGGGACGCGACGGTGGCGCACGTGCCTTTGGTGTCGTTATCCGAGCGGTGCCCGTTTGCCGTGCCCACCTCATGATGGAGTACTCATAAAATATGACCAATGTTCAACCCTGTAGGTTGAGAACTGTCTAACG
>JAYVFX010000611.1:0-2566 GCA_043772795.1 Deltaproteobacteria bacterium | reverse complement strand
ATTGCGTGACGAATCTTCATGAATGATGTGAGCGTGGCAGTAACCGATTCAAAGGCAAGCAATGCCTCCCTTGTTCTGCTACCCGGCAGGACATCGTATTGTCGCCGCAGATTTTGAAAGCTTGCAGGAAGGAAAGCCCAAGAAATAGAAGCCATGAAAAACCTCATCAAGGCAGCATTCAATGGACTCGGTCTGGAACTCCGAAAGAGTAAATATACTCCCGATCACACATTTGTCGGTCTCCGGAGGTTACCGATAAAGACGATCCTCGATATCGGCGCAAATAAGGGCCAGTTTGCCAGGATAGCTTATAGACTATTTCCGGATGCGAGAATATTTTGTTTCGAGCCGTTACCAAATCCATACAATGAACTACTTCTGTGGGCTAATCAGAATACAGCACGGGTTTCCGCCATAAATCTGGCCCTGGGGGATGCCGATCAAACCACCAATATCTATTGCCACGTCAATCACGATACGTCTTCATCACTGCTGGCTTCGACCGAGAGGAATAAACAGCTCTATCCATTTACCAAGGAGCAGGTATGCGTCCCAATCCAGGTAATGACCCTTGACCAGGCGGTTGCGGCAGAACATATTCCTCTCACTCCCGATATTCTGATCAAAATAGATGTGCAGGGGTATGAGGATCGGGTGATTAAGGGTGGAGCTAAAACCTTCACTCAAGCGACGGCTTGCATTCTTGAAGTCTCCATTGAGCACCTGTATGAAAATCAGCCTAGCTTCGGTGACCTCCTCATCATGCTTGGTGACCTAGGTTTCGACTATGCAGGTAATCTCTTCCAGTCTTATACAGAAGATGGAGATGTGATTCAATTTGATGCTGTTTTTCGACAACGACACATGAAAACATTGGAGCGACATGTGCCCAACATATAAGGTCAGCATCAATTTGTCTGGCTCACCTTACATGGAAGAGATCCATTGTTTCACTCGAAAGCTTTCGACAAAAAGGCATGCGTCCCTCTGTTCTTCGCCCTCTGTTACGGACTGACATGTCTATAGAATTACATGTTTCACGACTGCTTCATCGACACCCGTTTTTAAGGATACTCTTGTCTCCGGCTCTTGGGTTAGGCCGTCGTTGGCTTGCGTATAAACGGCAAGAACGAGCGCTAGTGCATGCGCGCCTCGTGGAACTCATGGCCGAGGATCCAGTCCTTCGCCTGGCTGAATTCCAAGGGAATTTTTCGCTCGACGTTCGATCAGACCTTTTCGTCAGATACATTCTCGACGGCACGTATGAATCGGGCTTGGTTCTTTTGCTCAAAACATTTCTAAATCCTAATCGGGATGTTATCGACATCGGGGCCAATGTCGGCTTTTATTCTGTGTTATGCGGGAAGCTCATTGGCCCGTCCCAAACAGTGTTGGCCGTAGAACCCACTCAAAATGCATTGGCCAGACTTCGAAACAACATTGAGCGCAATGGTCTGAACAACAAAGTGATCGTGCACGAAGGCGCCGCTTCGCGGCATGATGGCGTGACTAACCTCCATTTTATTGAAGGGAAGGAGGAGTATTCCAGCCTTGGCGTTCTGTGTCATCCCTCAGTCTTAAAGACTCCCGCTCAGACTATCGTGATCCAATGTTCGAAACTAGATACTATCGTGGCCGCCCATGCGCTTGATCCAGGATTCATCAAAGTTGATGTTGAAGGAGCAGAACACTCCGTTTTCGAGGGAATGGTACAGGTGCTTTCCCAATACCGTCCCATTGTCATGTCGGAATTCTCATTACCTCTTTTGAAGGAGAACGGGTCTTCGGCCGACGCCATTGTCCGTTTTTTCAAGGACCTTGATTACGTCGTACTTGACCCTTTTGTCCCTACGTTGCAACCTGGCATTCGCGCATTCGGGGACATCCTGTGCCTACCGTGCGAGATGGCCACGCCAGGCGTTATCCAAAACCTGCAGGCCCTCGGCAAAACCAGATGACAAGTGGGAGTGGAGATTGCTTGGCAGCGCAGACACAAGGTCAGGTGATTACTAAACGTCGAGTTTTTCTCAACGCTATCATGGCCACCGTTCAGGTTGTCGTGACTGGATTGTCAATGATTATCCTGTTCCGGTTTCTTTTGGATACGATTGGAATCGACAAGATCGGCATCTGGTCTTTGGTGTTGGCCACCACGAATGTGACGCGCATCAGTGAACTTGGCTTTGCGAACAGTGCTCTCCTGTCTGTTTCCCGATATCTTGCGAAGGGTGATTCTCCGCATGCAGCGCAGGTCATTGAAACCGCCGCCATCACCGTCGCGGGATTTTCCGGGATCGTACTTCTTGCGCTCTATGCTTTCTTGCAGTGGGGCATCGCCCAACTGGTGCCTTCCGCTGCACTCGCGGAAGCCTTGACGCTTTTGCCGTATGCCGTTGGATCATTGTGGTGCAGTATTGTGGCGTCGACCGTTCATTCTGGGCTAGACGCTATTCAACGAGCGGATCTTCGAAGTCTGCTCTTAATATCGAGCCAACTGGTTCTTCTGGGCGGTGTCGTGCTGTGGGTCCCGAGTATGGGCCTTGAAGGGGTAGCCTTGGCGCAACTG
>JAYVFX010000610.1:0-7049 GCA_043772795.1 Deltaproteobacteria bacterium | reverse complement strand
CAAATACATTTCGCCAACAGACACTGGAAGCGAATTCCATGCTCCCGTAGTCAGTTGTCGTAGCGACAATTGCAGGTTCGGCCGGTATTGGATAGTACGAGTGGACAAAGTACACTGCCGCATTTTCTGCAATGCCACTGAGATGTAGGGCGCGACGCTTGATGTGGAGCTGATTCCAGCCCATGTGGGGAATTTTTCCGCCATTGACCGCGGAAGCCTCAAAACGGACGACCTGTCCTTTGAGAATATCGAGCCCTTGGACATGGCCAAACTCCACACTTTCGGTGAAGAGAATTTGCATGCCCACGCAAATGCCCAAGAGCGGAGTCCCCATATCGACGACGCGGTAGACCGTATCTACGAGACCACATTCGGTGAGACCGTTCATGCAAGCGGCGAAGGCCCCGACTCCAGGGAGTACGACTCCAGGCGCGGCCTCAATACGTTGCGGGTCACGGGTGACCTCCGCGGCGTATCCCATCTTCTCGAATCCTTTCTGGACACTGCGTAAGTTCCCCATGCCGTAATCAATGATAGCAATCATAACAAAGATATTATCCCGCTCTGGTTCGTCAGAATCAATGTCCTATCTATAACTTCGAGTTCAAAGTTCAGGGTTTAAGGTTCAAAGTCGAGGAACAGTAACCGGATACAGAGATTATCATAACTTGTCCAATAAACCCCTAGCTTCTTGCAAATCTGCCGTATCGAATCCTTCGGTGAACCAATTGTAGATCGTAGATAACACATTGTGTGCTACGCTGTGCTTGCCTTGCTGTTGCCATAAACATGCGAGGCTCATCGTTGCCCGTAACTCTAGTGACTTTGCACCTTGATGGTGCGCGATAGTGAGCGCCTTGTGAAAACATCTTTCGGCGTCCATTTCTTTATTCCTATTTTGCATCAGCAAGAGATCTCCCTTGAAGCGATACAAAGCGGACTGGGTAAGATACTCACTAGTTGTTTCGACGAGAATCAGTGCTTCCGTTACCGTCCCTACGGCTTCGTCGAGTTGGTTGGCTGCTCCCTGTGCTCCGGCTATATAGAAGAGGTAGCCGGGGATTGAGAGTCTTGTCCCCATGTCTTGCAGCATGCCGATCGCCCGACGCATGTGTGAGATCGCCTCGGCAAACTGCCCTTGCCCGATCAAAATCCAGCCGCGCTCCATAATTGCCATCGCTCGCCAGTGGGCGAGGTCATGTCCATCGACCATGGCGATCAGCTCTTCACCGAGTGTGAATACGGTCGACCACTCTTGCAGCCAGGAATAGAAGATAGAGTTCATCACGAGTGCAAAAGCGAGACTCGGAGGGTGGGAAAGGTTCCGCGCCAAGGCGAGAGCCGCCTGGGCGTGCTGGAGCGCTTGATCTGCATACCCCAGGCACCAAAGAACGCAGGCTAATGCCGACCGACCTTGCACTCCCGGATCTTGCACGAAGTCCGACGCATACAGGTGGTGACTACGAGCGTCGTACAAGGAAAGACCATGCTGCAAATGTGTCCGTGCAAGAGTGAACTCGCCTACGTGATACAGCACGTGCCCGAGGGACACCTGCGCCCAGACCAAATCTTTTTCAGTGTCGCTCTTTTGCGCCAAGTGAAGGTAGCGCCGCGCGAAATCACAGGCTGTCTGGATCTCCGCTCGATTGAAGTAGAAAGAATAGAGGCCACCCCAGACGAGCGAGAGTTGCGGTGTTTCGCCAAGCTGTTGGTAGAGGTCACGGGCGCGGGTGCACACGTGAGCGACTTCTGGCGCCGCGTAGCCCTTTAGGATCAGCAATGGGGTGATGAGTGTCTGACATAACATGGCTTCTTGTCGAAGTTGTCGGCGGGAACGTGGTCCGCGCTCCAATAACCCCAGCCCTTGGCGGAGAAGCGCGTGAGCCTCAGTATACGCCATACGCCGAATGGCGTTTTCCCCGGCCTGGTGCAAATAATGGACAGCCTTCTCTTCTTCTCGCCCACGCTCAAAGTGCAAGGCGAGTTCCGCTGCCACCTCTCGTGTCCGCGTGCCATACGCCTGCTCAAGCCGTTCGCCAATCCGCTGATGTAATGCGATGCGTCGGCCAGCCGGAAGTCGTTCATACAAGACGTGTTGATACAAGGCATGCCGGAAGCCGTAACAGGTTGTCACAGTTCCGTTGGGCCACTCTGCAGTACCTGTAGGTTGCAGAAAGAGTGCGCGTCGCGCTAACTCGGCACATTGGCTTTCTCCTTCTTCCGCTGCCACCGCTAACCCGGCGGCTACTGCGGCTGCCGAGAATTCTGCCCCAGCCACGCTGGCAACTTCTAATACTCGCTGGTCTTCTGGACTGAGCTGATCGATCTGCCGCTCGATTAGCTGTTGAATATTGGGTGGCACTCCATGCTGTACCTTGGCCACGGCGCGAGAAAGATCCCATTGTCCGTCAACGTGGGTAATGGCCCCTTGGGCGAGTAAATAATCAACGGCATTTACCATGAATAGAGGGTTACCCTCGGTGCGTTGGTGAATCGCGTGGGCGAGCCTTCGTAGGGGCGCACAGCTGTGCGCCCCTACAGCAAACCGCTCTCCAAGATACTCGGCCATATCTGTTTCGCTCAAAGATCCCACCCGCAGCTCGTTACACTGCCGGTGTGCACTGAGTTCTTGCACAATGGTTCGGAGTGGATGTCCGTTTCCGAGGATATCGACTAGCCGGTAGGTTCCAATGATGAGGAGTTGGGCGCGGTCATGCTGTCGTGCGAGCAGAGAGAGCAAGTCGAGTGTTGAGGGATCACTCCAGTGCAGATCTTCGAGGACCAGTACCAGCGGTTGCTCAGCCGTCAGAACCGTGAGGGCGTCGGCGACCTCGCGGAGCATGCGCTTGTGCGTCACGTGCTGGAGCGAATGTTGCAGTAGCCCGCACTCGTCCGTGTCGATGAGCGCCGGCAGTTGGACTAACCAGGTTGGCGCATATTTGCGCAGGACGTGGGTGAGCCGTTTTCTTCCTGACTCGCGGCCCAGTCGTCCGAGGGCTTCTAACACTGGCAGATAGGCTTCATTCGTGCCGTAACGTTCGATGCACTGTCCGTGAGCGATCCAAAGTTTTGCGTGTGCTCCGGCCTGCCGGACAAATGTGTCAACTAGTGAGGTCTTGCCGATGCCTGCTTCTCCGGTCACGCACACGATCTGACGCTCGCCAGTGAGGGCTCTAGCGAGGGAGTTGTGGAGATGGGTGAGTTCGGGTTCTCGCCCCACTAATGCAGAGTGCTGAGGACTGAGGGCCGAGGACTGAGTTGGCGGTGGGAGGCTACTGGCTACTGAATACTGACTACTGGCTACTTTTTCGATGAATCGATACCCGCGCTTCGGAATAGTCTCAATAAATCGCGGTTCGGCGTGACTTTCCTCTAGTGCTTGGCGAATTTCCCAGATGTAGGTCTTCAACAGACCGTCGCTGACGGTAGTTCCCGGCCACAGTGCTGACAGCAACTCCGCTTTGGTGACGACCAATCCAGCGTGAGTAAACAAATAGTGCAAGAGCGCCACGACTTGTGGGCGTAACTGACGCTGCTGCTGGTCGTGCCAGAGGGTATCGGTTTCGAGCTCGAGGCGAAACGGAGGAAAAACCAGGGGTGAGGAAGATACTGTCATGTGCCTGTGAATTCTCCTGCAAGAAATTTGACCGTTTATTGTTTGGTTTGTATTTCGGCTATGTCTACACTCTACAGAATTTGCTGAGCATCCTTCAATGGAGCCAAACCCTGAGTGAGCTAGAGAGGCAAAGCTGAAAGAGATGTCCGCTAGGGTAAGACACTGAGCCCAAACGGAGGCAAAAAATGGGACCGATTGCAATTTGCAAGTGTGTTTATGTTTCTCTGGTGAAGCATCGCAACCCTCACCCGCATCCGCTCGCGCGTCTGCTTCCCTCTCCCTCAGGGAGAGGGTCAGGGTGAGGGCCAGGGTGAGGGTAACTGCCGAGGTAAAGAAACGTAGAGCGTGCTGTGCGCGCCCTAAAACTCTCACTGCGCTATGCACATGCTATCTGGCGCCACTACGCAAAGAAGTCGTCGGGTGTCTTGTAAGGAAGGATACGGGAGATTGCTCTGAAATGTTCATCGTAAGCAACAATTGCGTCACATCCATATACCGAGGCCGCGATGGCATGCAGAACGTCGCTATAAGTCATCCCATAACCCTACCTCTGGATGTCCGCCTGCGCGGGCATGACGTACCTCAACCCGGTCTTTTGTCATTCCCGCGAAAGCGGGAATCCAGGCTTTTGCGCGGGTTTCGTGCGCACCACTACTTTCGTTTCCTCGTGTGCGAGGATACGTTTCAAGCTCTCTCTCCGGGCACGATGCAGGAGCTGAGAGATAGGTCTGTCCTGAATATATTGAGCGAATGCTTTCAAGTTCATGATGTGGTTCCTCCGTCGAATATAGATACCACGAAGCAAACCCTGACTCCAAGGTCTTCTACATGTGCCCCGTGGCACCAAACTGAATTGTTACAAAAGGAGCACCTCGTATGACCAGCCGGAACCTACGATCTATCCTATGCGTAAGCCGCTTACTTCTGACAGCGGCTCTCACAGATCGTAGGGCGGGCTGTGCCCGCCGGTGAAGGGCGTGTGAAACATGCCCTTCAATACTACTGAGCCCAAACGGAGGCAAAAAATGAGCCTTGAAATGTTCTCTCGTTCTGTCGTAGATAAAACTATCGTGCACTTTCACAACTGGAGACTTGTTATGCGCCACTGGAACCTACGATCTATCCTCTGCCTGAGCCTCTTACTGCTGACCGCGCCGTTTGCTAATGCGGCCAAGCCGGATGCTCTCGTCCGCTTACCGGGGCACGTGCTGCCGGCACTTGCCAAAGCAACGCCTGTTGCGCTCCAATCCAAAGCCGTCGCTGAGGAGCCGCTGACGTTGACGCTGGTCCTCAAGCGCGACGATCAGGTTGGGTTCGAGCGATATTTACGAGAGGTCTACGATCCCTCGTCTCCAACCTATCGAAAATTTCTCACTCAGAGTGATATATCTGACCGTTTTGGTCCATCGCGTGAAGCATTTGATGATGTACTGAGTTATCTCCAGGAAAGCGGATTCACGCTTGAGCAAGGCTCAGCGAACAGGCTGACCTTAACCGTGCGTGGCGCACGCGCCCAAGCCGAGCGGGCCTTTGGCGTGCATATCTTGGATTTCCAGGCTGGCGATTCTCGCTTTTTTGCGAACGACAGGGACCGGCCGTGCCGCTTTACCTCGCCAAGGACATTGAAGCAGTCATCGGACTGTCGAATAGTCTAAGACCTCGGGCATCGAAGAATGAAATATCGAGCTTCCTTTACTTTATCAGTATCGTAGCCATCATTATAGGACTATTAGGTTATGGGGCTGGTCTCGCACCTCTCGGGCTCGCTGGTGCCGCTTTAGCACTTATTACATTTCTTATCCAAATACCCTTCCCGGACTTTGGTATTTATGCTGACCCACCTCGTCGAGCAGATGGTCAGCCAGCGACGGGTGCTGGTCAGAAGATTGGATTGCTGGCATTTAGCAGCTTCCAACGGAGCGATGTGGCAGACTGGCTCGCCCTTGCCAAGCTGCCCGCGAACCGCGTCAACCAGGTGAGCCAGGTTCATGTCAACGGAGGCGCGCCGCTAGGCGCAGACGAGAGCGATATACTACTCGGCATTAACGTGATGCTTGCTCTTGCACCGGGAGCGCAGGTCGTAGTGTACGACGCACCGTTTACAGGTGCAGGAACGAGCTTCCAAGCGCCATTCAACGCAATGATTAATGATGGCGTGACAGTCATCAGTAATAGTTTCAGCTACTGCGAGAATCAAACGACACTTGCCGATGTGCAAAGCATCGACGCGATCTTGGCAACGGCCGCAGCGTCCGGTATCAGCGTGTTCAACGCGACAGGTGATTCTGGAAGCACGTGCAGCGACGGCAGCTCGAATACGCTCGCAGTTCCTGCCAGCTCCCCCAACGCCACGGCAGTCGGAGGAACGACACCGGTCTTCGGCCCAGGGTCTACGTACGGAGGCGAATCGTGGTGGGACGGCTCGAAAGACACACCGCCAACCGGCCAAGGTGGATTCGGCGTAAGTGCCTACTTTAGCCGACCTGCTTACCAAGCAGGCCTGATCGGCGGGCCGATGCGGTCGGTGCCCGACGTCGTTGCCGCTGCTGACCCTCGGCTTGGCGCTGCGGTGTGCCAAGCCGACGGTGGTGGGTGTCCTGTAGGCTTTCGGTACGGCGGGACGAGTCTAGCGGTACCCATGTGGGCTGCGTTCACTGCACTCCTCAATGAGGCCCAGGGATATCAGCTCGGTTTCCTTAACCCCCTTCTCTATCCACTCGCTGGGACGAGTGCTTTCCATTCGGCCGCTAGCATGGGTACCGACGTTGCTCATGTTGGCTTGGGTTCACCCAACGTGAATCTGCTCAACCTCGCTCTCGCGGGGCGGACTGTTGGACTACCGGACTCCTCAAGCTCTTCGGCGAAGGCATTTTCCTCCGTCCCTTTAGCTCCGTTTTTGGGCACAGTCGTTGCTGACGGTTCGACCTCCGCAGCAATCGTGGTGCTACTCAGAGACGTTATTGGTAATGGGGTTGCTGGCAAGACCGTTGCCCTTACCGCGAACCCCGGGAGTCACGTGGCGATCACACCACCGAGCGGGGTGACAACAGTAGATAACGGGGCGGTGGTCTTCACGGTGACGAACCTTACAGCAGAGACGGTAACCTTCACGGCGACAGATGTCACGGACAATATCGTACTCGATCAGAAACCAACTGTTACCTTCACGACGCCACCGCCAAGCAGCGCCGGGATCAATGCGTTTCCGACGACAGTGACGGCCGATGGAATTGCAACGACAACAATCACGGTGACACTCAAAGGCGCACAGAGCCAACCCACGCCCGGCAAGCTCATTACCCTCTCCCAGGGTAATGGACACTCGCTGATTACCGGGCCGAACCTGATGTCAGGACACTTTTCATAAAGAGGCGAGTAGCCACGAGTTTTCACTCGTGAGAGACTTAGCGTATGACGCACCAAGACTCAGAGA
>JAYVFX010000609.1:0-12540 GCA_043772795.1 Deltaproteobacteria bacterium | reverse complement strand
CCCGCCAGAGGCAATCCCTGCCTGGCTATTGCCGCCGTGACAATCCGTGCAGGCGAGACGCACTGCTGGTGAGGCGTGCATGGGTTCAATTCCCTGATGGCAGCTTACACAGCCCGCACTTTTCTGATCAACCGCTGCTTGTGATTGCAACATCAACTCAGGCTGCGGTTGTTTCTTAGGAGGAGAACTTGTGGCGACAGCTTGCTCACCAGAGGACGGGGTCCAGGCGATGAGGGTGACGAATGAAATGAGGATTGCGGCAAGCGCTAAACCTCCTCCTGACCGGATGAACCAGGATTGTGATGGCGGTAGCATCCCCAATCTCCCCCCTAGAATGTCAAAATGACGTTGCTAAAACCGTGGAACTGCGTCGAACCCTGACCATAGATGTCGCGGAATCCACCGCCAGGGAAAAACACTGCAGTTCCGACGAGAATGATGACGTTGTTATTGAGATACGGTCGATACCGGATCCCGGCGCTTAGATCCCACCCGATTTCATCACCGACCCGCTTCTGGAACAGGAGAAATTTGAGCGGCTTGGTGGTGTCGAAGATCATATAGTTGACATTAAAAATGCCTTTCACTTTGGGCGTGAACTCGGCATCAAGACCAATATTGAACAAGTGAATTCCCGGATTGACGAAATTTGGTTGTCCTTCGTCTTTACTGCTGCGCAGATCAGGCAGCAGACTACCACGATTAACGAGGTTCACGCCGGTGCCAGTGAGCTTTACACCGAGACGATTCCAGTAACTGAAGCCACCGCCAACAAAAGCCGGATTGTCAAAGATCGCATCAAAGCCGTGACCTTTCCCGTCGAGAGGATCTCCATCGCCAGAGGCGTGGAAATAAGAAATCTTCGGACGCAGCCAATCGCGATCAATCGACAATTCGAGGGCCCCCATGTACGCGGCAATATCGATGCTACGCCCGGCGATCGGGTTGTTCGTATCATGGCCAAGGACGTAATAGAATGCGGAGTCAATATTGATCCGTTCGAAATGGCCAAAACTGGTCCAGCCCAAATACGTCGCGTTGAGTGCATGCTGGCGGAACGAGCCCACCGGATCGGGACGGACTAAGAAATCGTTTTGATCGAAGTGAAACGACTTTCCTTCCCATAAGTGATGGATGCTGAACTGCGTAGTATAGCCTTTGACGAGAAAGTCTTGCCGATAGTAATTGGCAATCAGCAGTTTTTGATCGCGTAAGCGATAGCGGTTCAGGCCACTGTTGGTGTCTTTCTCCAGGCGATCGAAATAGACCAGATTGTATTGGTCCAAATTGTTGTGGTAATTCCCGAATAGACGAACACCCAGTGTCGTATCCGAGAACACGAATCCTTTGAAATCACTGTTAAACGGTTGAATGCCAGCGCGAATGGAAACGAAATCGTAATTGGGACTGAGGTCAGCCAATTTGGCTTCAACAAAGGCTTCTTGTAGCGCGGGAGTGCCATCAGTTCGACTGGTTCCTCTACGCACATCAGGGAAGAGCGCCCCCCGCTCCTCGACTAACGCGTAGTTAAGGTTACCAATGAATGTCAATTTTGCCCGCCAATCGAACGGTTTGAATGCGGTGTCGCCCTTGAATAGGTCAGCGGACAAGATGAAGTTCTGATTCAACAAGAATTGCGTATCATTTCCCAAAAACTGGGCGCTTCCTGGACGCTCACTGCTCGGACCACTCGGCACTGGTGTCTTGCGGACTTCGACGAGTGTGTCCCACGTACCGGTGAGGTTCAGGAAAACATCTTGTCCCCAAACTGGATAGTCACCTTTTAAAACGTTCTGATTATACGGATCCCACAAGCTGCCTTTGACGTTCACTTCGTAGGGAGGCGGTGTAATGCGCCAGCGGTCTGTCGTTGCTTGAAAGTCAGCTTCAGCCGATTCGTCGAGCGGGACGGGATTAAACTCATCGGGGGGAGAAAGTAGTGGGCGGCGAACTGCACGCCCCGGACCACTGATTGTTATCGTCTGGGTCGCATTCGCTGTTGCTCCACTTGCTTCGGTGACAGTTACTATAAGTTTATAGTTTCCTGCCGGAAGCGCTTCCGGCCAGTCAATAATCCACGTCCCCCCCGGAAGAACGACGGTAGAGGCGGTTGTTTTATTAATCATTGCCACGACACGGGAGCCCTTGGAGGCATTTGAGGTGCCATGAATACGGGGAGAAACATCTGACGTATAAATCGGTAAGCCGCGATTGATCGCAAGTGTCGGCGTTCCTGCTTCCGCGTCCCAACTCTGGTGAGTCGCAGTGACAGTGAGAAACGAGAGCACGGCAGCCAATGCTCGTCTCCGCTTTGCTTTCCCTAGTTTTCTTGCACGCATTACGCCCCCCTCACTTCCCCGCAACTAGTGACATGGGATTATTTCGTGGCATTTCTGGGAAACTTGAGATAGGCCAGACGGGCGCCACGAATGAAAAACTGATCCGCCCGGATCGTATCTGGCGGATCAAAACCCACTGCTCCACCGACCGTGACAAAGTCATCCTGTTCTACTCCATCACCACTGATGCCAAGGCCGCCAATAATTTCTCCGTTTCTGAACAGTGGCAGACTGCCAGGAAAGAAGACAATGCCACTTTGATTCGGATTGGCTGCCTGGGTGCCTTGCGTACACGGTGTGACGGTATCTGGAACATACAACGTTCGGAAAAATGGCCCCTCACTACCAGTGTCAATTCCGGGTGGATATAGCGGCTGACTTCCGAAACTGAGCGTACGGTTACTAATCGAAGTGCCAAGGGGGACGTCAGGTAAATCGTTTCGAACGTTAGGATTAGCTCCGCTGAAGTAGATCACGTTCCGTGATTTTGCCGTTGCAACATCGATGCTGAAGATCGTTGCATCAGGCATGCGAAAGACCGCCAGCAACGTACCATCAACATCCGCGACCGAAATCATCATTTTCGTTTTCACGCCCCGTGGAAAACGAATCACTGCGCGGGTCTCGTTACCGGTCTCCACGGCATTCTGGACGATTTGGTCCACTTCTGCTTGGGAGAGTTTCGAGCCAGCCTTGGGGCCAATCAAGTATCCTTCCGGAGCGGCTCGACACACGCCACCGTTTTCGTCACGGTCGAAACACTGGCCATCGCGAGGAGTGACAATAAACTCCCCGGTGGGAGCAGAATCTGGTGTGAGATCTTTGGGAAGTTTTCTTTTCTTAAGCTGCTTGACGAGTTTCGGTACGTTACGATTGATAAACGGGAGACGGATTCCATCGATGAACACGCGCTCGCGTAAATCTTTCGTAAAAAACGCCGGTACTGGCCGGACCCCCGTCTGCTTAGGGGCAAAGGCTGCGATGAAGGAAACAAGTTCAGCGAAATCATTGGATGCGGCGAGATCAGGAGAAAAATTCCCGACGACTCCTACACCGCCCACAGCAGTGTTACCTTTAAACAACGGGATTCCACCCGGATTCACAGCGGTCGAATCACTATCAAAGAAATTTAACTTTCCCGTGGTAATGCCCAAACTGCAGCCGCGACGATCGGTGCTATTGCATGGCAAATCAGCCAATGCTTTTGGTTGTGGCACCTTTTTGCCGTCGTTAAATGTGGCATTGAAATCGCACCCACGATTGGTGTTCTCAATGCCATAGAGAGCAGCATTAGGCGTGAATAAGACGCCCGGGGGGAAATGGACGCCGCTGATAAACCTCACCGTACGTGAGGTTAAGGGCGCTTGGTTGTGACTAAAGAACGCCGCTGTTCGAGCGAGGGAAACTGCAACCTCACCAGCATCATAGAGCGAGTTGCTAAGTAACGATTCACCGGAAAAATTTCCTGCCACTTGTGCTGGTGCTCCAGCTTTGCGGAATACGCCGAGGATACTGCCAACTCTATCGACCACAGCAACGACGAGCGGCTGATTCGTGATCTCTGTCGCCCGCTCGATAATAGCTTGTACTTCGTTGGCACACAGTGGTGGGGTTGCTGGATCACAGGTCTGTGCGCTTGCGAAGAAGGGAAAACTAAGGCCACCCGCAAAGGACAGCGCAAGTAAAGTCCCGACAAGGAGCCGTATTTTTAACATATGTTGTTATCCTTTCTTCCCACCCAGTGCGCTAACCAAAGTAGCGTAGCACAAATGGTGAATGAGCGCAAAGTGGTAGTTGTATAATCGTAGGAATCAGGGAATCATCTGGAGTTTCTCTGGCGCAATGGGGGGAGGGCTCGGTGTTCTATTCCTTTTTGTAACTACTTCTTCTTTGGCGCTTCTTGTCCTACCGCTTTACTTCCGGCTCCTTCTGTCAATACTCGCTGAACAGTAAAATTGCCTAACCAATCGATATCTTTCTTTTTATCGTGATAGTCATGGCAGGAGACACAGTTTGTTGTTGCACTGTGCTGCGACGCCGTGGCTGCGGTTTGCGTCGTTGCCCGATGGCAGTCTTGGCACACGCGAATGCTTGGGAGATTAACATCGGTGGCGACTTTACTCTTCGTAACGTCGTCATGACACGAAGCACACTCTAACAAACGGTGAGAACGATGCGAGAACAGGCTATGTGGCAGCCATACGTGGGGAATCGCGACCCGCGCGATGGTCGGTATCCGTGCCTGCGGATTCTCGACTGCGTGGCACTTATTGCAGGTCACAGTATAGAGATATTTCTCGGCTGCGGCGACGGACTGACCAGACGTTGGGGCGGTGATAATCGGTGACACCGACGGGACCGGACGTGTCAGTCGTCCTGTCGGCAGTTCTGGTACGGGAGCGGGCGGCGGAGGTGCTTCACTACGGCGTTCAGCAAAAGTTGCCACCAAGAAGCCGTGCACTACCGACGGCTCGGCATGCGGGGCGAAGCGGTTCGGCATTTCTGGAGAAAATGCGAGGGGATGGCAGCTCTGGCAGTGCTTTTCGTAGACGATCGGCGCAATTTGTTTGCCGTCATCGGCGGTAGTATGACACTCTTTACAAGCAAGTTGGACTTTCCCTTTCGGGCTCTTTAGGTCGGGTTTGAGGTGGGTTTCATGAGGAAAAGTGAGGGTCGTGCGATCACCTTGACGGCCACCAGCGTCATCAAGATGCAGTCGCTTGATACCGATGCCACTTTTGAGTGAAATGGCAAACTCCGGGTGATCCTGGGCAAAACTCGTGATTTTCTTGGCGAACAGTGGTGCGCTGTTTTTGACTTGCACATCTTTATGACAGGTCGCGCACTGTTCGTTGGAGACTTTTGCGAGCTTCTCTTGTCCTTTGTGTTCAACGTGGCATGAAATACACGGGGGATTGACGGTCTGTGCTGTGTTATGGAGCGGACCATCGTGACATTTGAGGCACAACTGTTCTGGTGCGCCTTTGAATGGTTCGTGACACAAGCCGCATTGCTTGCCAAATAAAGAATGCGCCTCTGAAACCGGAAAGGCCGTTGTGGAATCTTTATTGTCCTGCGCCTCGGTCCAGTGACTACTGACAAGAACCAGCGCGCAAACACATAGGCAGACGAGAGATCTCATAAGTCGTTGCTACCAAAAGTCGACCACAGCAAGTGATAAGCAGCCCCCTGGGTGAAATTGTCACACAAATCTCATCCGTGGTGCAAGGGATTTTTCTCTTTCGGGTGTACTTTTCTTAGCTGCGATAAAAAAGAGGGTCAGTTTTTATCTGGCCTTCTTTCGGTACATTTCATGGGAGTGGCGGTGAAGGTTATGGACACTCCATCACCTTACAGCCAAGTTCTTTGGCTCTTGCGCAGGTCATAACACGATCTTTGTCAATTTCGTTTACAGGCGCTTCAATAGCACATCCATCACGAGCAGCAGAACGGCAAATCGCATCGAACGGCGCAATGCCACGCTTCAGTTCTTGTTGAGAGGCTCCAACCTCAAACGGACGTGGCAAGGTGACAATGTCGGTAATCAGATCCACATCAAAAAACGTTACCTGCCCATCATGGTTAATGTCGGCGCGTTGATTAAAATTGCGTCCCTTATCAGAGCTACCTTGTTGTCTAAGGACCTCTTGTATATCTGCTTGGTTGACGATGTTGTCGTGGTTGACATCGCCGACCTGACAAAACGCAAAACCGGGGTCACTTAAGAAGTCCAACTCTGACGTGTTCATAATGATATTGACATTCTCGATGCGGCCACCGGCTGTGACCTCAATTTGGGTATACGCCAAGGGATCGTCCGTTGGGTCACCTTTTTCATCTCCACAAGATGTGACATCAGCGCCACAACCTGTAGCTGGGCCGTTGTAGGACTCTCCAGTTTGTGGATTGGGGAAGAGCGCTGGTAGCACATTGTCATCGGTGAGAACGACTGGGCTTAGCTGACCAGTTAAACCAATAAGCCCCAAGGTGGAGCGGACAGGAGAGGAAAAGCCCCCTTGGAAAACTGGCAGTGCCTGGACCAAATACTTTCCAGGAGTGAGACCACTCAGTGCAAAGCTGTTCTCTTGCGGCTCTTGTCCGATTGTGTGGGGCGAACCGAACCCGAGGCGAAAGAACCCACAGGCGCCTATAAAGCGATATCCAGGCCCCAAGAATTTATCGTTCAGCAACGTTTGACATTCTTGCTGCCCGCCAGCATTAAAGGGGGGATCACTTTGCGTGCAAGCACCAAACAGGCCGGTGAACGAGAGTTCTCCGTTGTTGGGACGCCCGTTTATGCCGTCTTCCGGGGTTCCGTTCTTATTGTTGTCTAAAAAAACAACCCCCTCGCACCGCTTGGGCGCGAAGGTATTCCCGGCGAGCTGCGACACTGCTTCTTTCAAGCTGGCGTTGGGATTATCCGGATCGATCTGACGGGCGACGACGAGTACCCCTTGGGCAGGCTTGAATTGTCCTTGCTTGGCCGGGTCTGGAATGAAGACTCGCCCGGCAATTGTGCCGGTGGAGGATAGCGGGCGTGAGCACCCACCACTCTCAGCCGCCTTTTTGAGACAGGGATACAGCGTTGCCAAGGCACTTTCGTCGTCACGCTCCGGGGTATTCTCTGTACCGGTTGTGCCAAACAAGCTTGTAGGATACATCGTTTCAACATCAGTAGGACTTACGGCAGACAATGGGTCTAGTGGTCCCAGGCTTGTCGCTTTTTGTCCTGGGCGGTCGCTTGCTAGCTTTTGCGTTGCAGGGTTCAGAAGCGCGGTATCGCCGTTCACCGTGCTGTGCCCGAGCCCAAGAAAATGCCCGATCTCATGGACGAGCACGCCTTCAAGAAAAAGTGCATTGGTGTCGTTGGGGTCGATTGCTTGTCGTCCTTTTTCTGCCTCGGCGGTGAAAAATGTACCGTTGATAACCGAAGAGCCGGCGATAATAAAATTGGAACTAGGGATGAACAAATCAGGGCCTGAGAAGCCAAGAACTCCACTACCCACGCCAAAAAACGAAGCAATAATCTGTCCGTCATTGTCGAAGATAACCTCACTTGGGCAATTGGTACTACCCAAATCGCGGCACGTACGCACTTCATCGCAATTAAAGCGACTCCGTTGTCTATTAGGCGGGTCACTCGCTAATACCGGACATGTTACTTGGGTGACAAAGTCATCCACGGTAATGTCGCGTTTGAACGGGGCGAGGACTTCAGGTGACAAAATGTTATCAAGATTATCCGCGCGTAAATTCACACTCGGCAAACTTGCCCAACGCTGGAATGCTCGATCGACTACTTGTACAGCCTCGGCATTACTCAAGCTTCCTATGGGACCAGTTTCTACCACATAGACGGCTCGGTTATTCGGCCAGATCTGCGGAGCCCCAGTTGTTTCGTTAAAAAACAAGGGATTCCCGGCGTAAGCAAGATTCGCCAGCCCACAGAGTCCAAGCACAAAAGCAATTCCCCATCTGCGAACTTTCGCTGCGTGCATACATCTCTCCTTACTTAGATTGTGCGGGCTGGGTTAGCGTACGAATCACCTTAAGGAATTGATCGTACTTCGCAGTTTTTCCTGGATCAGGAAGCGTGGGGTTGGTTAACCTGGTTTTTCGCAAGGCCGTATTGGTAATCACTCTCTCCCCGGAAGCGAGCGTGGAGACTGGCAACTTTCCCTGGGTCAAGCCAATCGGCGCGGTTAATCCCAACTTTCCTGGGGCGGCCAGAAATAGTAAGACTTCTTCCCCAGGCACGTAGGTTGGGAGACCGGCTATCGCTGCGGCGGCGAAAATGCCTTGGGGATTTTCGCGGATCAGATCGTTTGCTGCGGCTGGTTGGGGTGAAGACTGCGCTTGAGCGTCAAGCTGTTGGAAGGTCACAGTGGTACTGACCTCGCCTTTCACAGTTTCCGTTACGGCGAAAGTCACTTCGATTACCGGGATGCCTTGTTCATTCACACGGTGTGACACGTTCGTGCAAGTGCCAACGAAGACTTTCTCTGCCCGCGCAGTAAGTTCTTCGACGGTGAACGACATGACCATGATCGCTTCGGTGCGTGCTGAGAAGATCAGAGCAACGGTGAGTATTGCGACGGCCCATAGTTTCCTTTGCATGGGTGTTTCTCCTTATTGAGGTCTGGAAAGCATCAAAGTATCGACCTCGTCATTCCCCCGAAAAAGGAGCTAGCGGTTGAAATCTGTCATTGCGAGACGCCCAAAGCGCAGGGCGCTCAGCGTGGAGGCAGAAACAAGGGGCGCATCCCTGCCCGTCATTCCCGCGCAGGCGGGAATCCAGGGGGTATGATGCGGGTTGGGCATTTTGTTTCTGAGCAGGAACGGAAGTGACGAAGCAATCTCTGTCCGAAACTGAGATTGCTTCGCTGCGCTCGCAATGACGCCTTCTCCTTGGCCAGAAAATCGGGAAGTTATTTTATCCATAATCCTTATTCAATTTCTTAATTAAAAGTCGTACTCCAACCCAGCTAGATACACGAGGTCGGCCCGCAAGCCGTCATCTGTAGCCGGAAGACGGAAACTGGCATTGAGGATTAATCCACCGAATGGATTTGCCTTAAACCCAAAGGCGCCATCAAGGAAATGGCGTGGCAATCCTTGCGGATCAACCCGCCACGAACCAATCATTTCGGCGACCAGCGATAACTGTTGGGTCACCAGAAAATCAATCGCAGAACCGTACTCGAGAGTATTCTTGTGGCCTGTCTGTGTCGTAATCTTCCCACCGCCATTCAGATGAAAGTTCAAGCGGTTACTGAAAAGACGTTGAGAGTACAGTATCAAAAAGCGTGCCTTGAAGGCATCGTCACCGAGAAAATTGTCTTTATTCCCAGTGGGGAAAGTCAACTCGGCTAAACCACCGAAATTTCCCCAATAACTATCGAGTAGCCGAGCTTTGCCGCGAATAACCATGTCGCCAACTCCGAAGCGGCTTTTATCGACAACATCGGTTGTGGTTCCTTGCCCGAAGGTAAAGCGTGTTCCTTGTCTGAGAACAATAAAGTCGGAGATACGACATTGTCCACTGCGAGCACGATCGACACCACAGCGCGGGTCGGGGAGGAATGCAGCAAAGTCGTTGAGCAGGGTTGGGCTCCCTTGTCCAAGAGTTGATTTCGCCCGTAAAGAGATATTGGTGAGCGGTAACAAGAGGCTGACGTCGATCCAGTCGGTGAGGCCATAAATGCCGTACAGAGCGACGGTGTCGGTTTTCACGGACAGCTTGACCTGTGCATTGACAATTCCGGTATCGAGAAATGGCCCGAGCGAATTCTGTCCGGGAAAGAGGCTTTGTTGGATTTTTAAGTTGGAGATTTGTTTGCCATTAAATGTGTCAAAATCTTGGTGAACATACGAAACGCCAAAGGCAAATACCCCTTTGCCCAGGGTGTTAACTCGTTCGTTGAAAATCGCACCGAGTCCGATCGAGGTGCGCTCGAACACATTCAGACTAGGGTTAAATGCATACTCAAACCCCGCACTGCCGGAGGGAAGCGGAACTACAGCACTTTCAGTGAGGATGTTGCTCCCTAACGCACGAGAGAAAATGTGGGCGATGCCGCCTTGACCACCGGTCTGAATGGGTTTGCCAAAGATCTTGGGGTTGTGATCGGCTGATAGCAGGACCAGGGTATCAGGAAAATCTGCTGATTGGCCAGCAGCCGGGTTGCGTACAGTGAGGAAGGTTGTCTTGTCTGGAGAACCACCGAAAAGGGTGTTTTCCAGCGAAGATTTCAAGCTGCGAGCAAAAGCTGGAGCGGCAAGAAGTATGGCGCCGAGCACGACCCCCATAGATAATAGCGTTTTCTTCATGCTCCTCCTCCTTCTCCTTCCCAACGGCAGACGGCGCGGTCAGTTGCGATGATAACAAACTCCTGTAACGAAGGCGAATGGCCCCTGGTTACGGCCGCTCATAGCTAGCGACCCCCTGTTCTGCCGTCAAGGGTGTTTTAGCGTTCTGGCAAATTTCATGGGAATTCCATAAAATTTCTACAACAGTCCCTAATCGGACCACAGAACGTTCGTACACTGTGACACATGCTGTGAAATCCTCCCTGTCCCTCCTTTTCCAAAGGAGGGAACCCAAATGCCCCCTTTCGCAAAGGCAATAACATACTTGACGCACCGGAGAGATGAACCATGCCCACTTTCGCCGAGAATTGCTGTTTCTGGTAGGAGATTTTGCATTTTCAGACGTGGCCGGTGCTCAGATACGAGACTTTCTTGCTCCCACGAAAACACAGGTGTGTGAAGTATATTATTACCTTTCGCAAAGGGGGCCGCGCGCAGCGCGGGGGAATTTTGGCAGAGACTGTACCAATCTCATGTGGTTCGATTTAGCCGCCGCCTCGCTCTGTATGATGTGTCAATCTTTCTTGCTTATAGGAGCCACCGCTTGGGCTTTCCACCGCTCGTTTGCTATGGTGAGCCAATCGAGATACATGGGTTCCCTGTAACTCGCAATTTGTCAGGCGCAAGTGAGGTGAAAGGTGAGCTGTAATGTGAGCTGTTTGATACGAATGGTCATGGTCTGTGTTCTTGTCCAAGCTGCAAATGTAGGAATCGTCTCTCGTTGTGAAGCGCGAAACTTGACGACGGTGCTTGGGGAAGGCTTTGATCTGATTCCAAGAAATCCCTTGGCGATCACCAATCTGGTGTTTCCCATTAGTAGCCAGGGAGACTCGAACATCTTTTCTTTTTCTACAGCCGGGCAAGGCTTAGCCCCCGCCCTCTCGGCGGCCGTGGCCAATGCTGTTACTCAGCAAGCACCGCTAGCGTCAGTCGCACCTGCCTTTACCTATCGCTACAATCCGTCCCTCAGCGTTTTTGAGCGATCTACTAGTGTGCCTGGTCCGCTCTTCAGCGAGCGAGCACTGACGATTGGTAAAGGGCAACTCAATTTTGGTGTTGGGTACTCATACGTTGATCTGGATGACATCAATGGAAAGAGCCTGCAAGACACTCGTACTCCTCTACTGCTCGAAGCCTTCTGCCCTTCTTCTAGTACTGGCGGTCCTGTGTTGACTGATCCGCTGTGCAACGGAGAGAATCCGGACGGAACTCGGGTCAACGTTCTTACTCTTGGGCTTTCTTCGGTGCGCACGCGGCTGAACATCAAGGCCCACCTTGTTGTGCCGACGATACGCTATGGCCTGACGGACAATTGGGATATTGGGATTTCCATTCCGGTGGTGAATACGTTTCTGCGGGTACGCCATGAATTGATTCCAGTGGCAGCGACGACAGACGCGTTCTTAGTCAGTACGTTCGATCAGCAAGGGAATGTGAATTCGCGGATCCTAGATAGAAACGTGCAGCCCGCTGACCTTTCGACGGCCCGCTTCTTTACCTTGAATGGGAGTCGGGCACGCCGCACGCTGACGAAAGTGGCGGGGAGTTCGACGGGCATTGGGGATATTACCCTGCGGACCAAATATCGGTTGTGGGGAGGGGATCAAGGTGGTGCTGCGGCTGGGCTTGAACTACGACTACCCAGTGGAGATAAAAAAAATCTCCAGGGAACAGGAGAAACCCACCTGAGTCCCTTTCTCTATCTCTCACAAGTGTTGTGGGAGCGGATTGAGCCGCATGTGAATCTGGGGGTCGATTTTAATACCAAGGATGTGGATCGGAGTGCGTTTCTCTATTCAGTTGGGGTGGCGGCTTTGGTCTGGAACCAGCTCGGCGCGGGGATCGATGTAATTGGGAGAAGTGAATTTGGCCGCTTTGCCCCAGGGAAAGGCAGCGGCTTAGTTGGCTTTGCTCTTGAACGCCCTGCCGCAACATGTTCTAGGGAGAACGCGTGTGTTGTGAACAAAGCAGTCCCGTTTCGTTTTCCTTTTAAGATCAAGCGCAACGACATTATCGACATCTCCTTCGGTCTCCGTTACGCACTCGGGACCTCAGGATCGGTTTTCTTCGGGACGATTCTGCCTCTCAACGATAATGGTTTCCGCGCTGATTTCATTCCTTCGGGTGGGGTGGAGTACACGTTCTAGTAGTCAGTCAGATTAATTTTGCGGAGTTCCAGTCTGTCATGCCCGCGCAGGCGGGCATCCAGGAAGATTCAGCACTGGCCTCTAGTTAGTGACTGCTAATTTATTCGAGTGCCTCTTAGTGCCTTAGAAACTGGGGCTTGCAGCGCCACTCGGTAAACGAGGAGGCGAATTCATGTACCAAAGGC
>JAYVFX010000608.1:0-3307 GCA_043772795.1 Deltaproteobacteria bacterium | reverse complement strand
GGGGAATCCCATATCAGTCCGCAGTGTTTTAGCTTTGGGGTTCAAGGCTTGAATAGCACGAGTAGTGAAGTGCCGAATGTCCCATGGATTGCGAGCAGCGGGCAATACAATCAAGAGCCCCTGGTGTTCTTCACATATTGTACGGACGATGGCAAAGACTTCCTTCACCGAGGACGGTGAGCCGTGCACTTCAATAAGAAGCGACGGTTGCTCAACAAGGCCAAAGTTCTGAAAGCGATTCAACGCCGCGATGGAACGACGATCAAGAAATTCTACTGCCGCAAGGTCGACCCCGTAGCGCATCATCTCAGCAATAGCCGAGACTGCTGCCTTTTCTGAGGGAAACGTAAAGGCCCCTTGCTGTCTCCCTTGTGGGAGTCCAACCAACGATACCGTCAGTTCCGTTGCGATCCCTAGTGTCCCTTCCGACCCAACCAAAAGCCCGAGCAGATGATAGCCAGACGACGTTTTGCGGCTACGCGTACCAAGGTGAAGCACCTCGCCAGTCCCAGTCACAACCGTCGCTGCTTTCACATGATCACGCGTTCCGCCATATTTGACTGAGTAGATCCCACTGGCATTGTTGGCAACCATGCCGCCGATAGTCGCCACGTCTGAACTACCACCAGGTGACGGTGGGAAAAACAATCCATAAGGTTTCAGCTGCTCATTCAGTTGATTGTAGACAATGCCTGGCTCGACGGTGACTTGTAAATCTTCGGCATGGACCGCAACAATCGCGTTCATTTGTGAGAGATCAAGGACAATCCCGCCTCGCACTGGAATAGGATTTCCTTCCAGGCTGGACCCAGCTCCGCGAGCTGTAAGCGGAACATTATGTTCGTAGGCGTAACGAACGACCCGAACAACTTCGTCAGTTGTCCGCGGCCACACAACCACCTCAGGGAGGGTTGGTGGACAAGAGGACTCATCGTGTGACGCGTGTTCAAGGTCAGTCGGGTTCGTCGACACCTGGCCTAAAACAAAAAGTGAGGTCAATTCGCTAGCGAGAGACATCGTACACCTATTATAGGGTTGGAGAAGATCCTGAGAACAGACCACATTGCTTCGTTCTCACCGCTTCTCTACTCCCTCTCGCCCCTGCATGACAATCACCCACCACAGGTGGCAAATAACATTTCCTCTCGAGAGAGCCTCGGTGTCCGTTGTTGCCCCGAAAAAGAGACTGACGACCAGCTTCTGTCATTGCGAGTCGTCCAGAGCGCGGGGCGCTCAACGCGGAAGAAGAAACAAGACGCTCCGTCATTCCCGCGCAGGCGGGAATCCAGGGGTGGCAGCGAGTGGCGCATTTTGTTTCTGAGCAGGAGCTGAAAGCAACGAAGCAATCACTGTCCGAAGATGAGATTGCTTCGCGGAGTTCATCCTGAGCGTAACGAAGTGGAGTCGAAGGGCTCGCAATGACAAGGAGGTGGGACTTTCTCCTTGTTCATCACTAGAAACGCAACTCGTCCTCAGTCTTAAGAGAGTTCGACGCGACCCTCACCCTCTTACTCAACAATATGGAGGGCCAGAGGTGCAGGTGGAGCGAGATTCGCTTTGAGTCGCAGGGCGAACGCATCACGATCGACGCCGTTGACGACCACAAATGCTTTGAGTGTCGGAGAATAGTTCCAACGCTTAAACGTACCATAGAGGGCCGGATTCCCAGGTCCACCAACGTACGGAATAGCCGCCCAGGATTTTGTATCGCTATCCAGTACGTACACGGTATCACCACCATTCCAGCCCACAATGTGTCCACTCACAGGATCGTACGCGAGCCCAGGGTTGGTAGAATTCACTAGCGCGTCCCCTCCAGTTGTCTTAAACGCTTGTGGAATAAAAGAACTGTTAGGCCCAACGTCGTAGACCCATTGATCTCCCTTACCAAACAGGAAAAACTTCCTCCGTACAGGATCGAGAACTCCGGTCATCCAATATCCAGATGGCCACAATTGCGTACACGTCCCACCCTCGGGATGCTTAACATAACTATTTGTGTTAAAATCATAACTGTAGAGACACTGCCTGTCATGAACGAACACTTTACCAGTATTCGGATCGTAGGCACTGATCCCGATAAAGTCCGTGGGATTCGCTCCTGTCGGGTGCATCCACTGCCATTTATTCGACGCAAAATCGAAGGTCCACGTTTCGATGCTGCCATCACGCGTGTTGGAGATATGTCCACCGCCACCAAAAGCAAAGAGCCGGTCCACGTTCTCCATGTACGCTAAACCATCGTAGGTGTGCCGACTGTTAGGTTGTGTTCCGCCAGCCAGGGCTTCCACGTTGTCTGCGTATGGCTTTGCTGGTTCGGTCAGTCGTGACATTGATAGGGTATTAAGATTCAAGGCATATAACTCATTGCCAAAGTACCCATTCGGTCCGCCACCCCAGAGGATCAAGCGATTCCGTTTGGTATCGAACGCTCCTCCGCTCCATTCCTCAATGACCGAGGAACAGCCCGAGTTGCCGGTAACACCGGCAGGACACAATGGTCGTAGCTTCGTGTTATTCAACTGAAACCATCCTGACTCAGGCGGAAGACTTCCACTCACGATGCGCGGGGTCGCGAGTGTCACAGCACTCGACGGCCCTGATTCTTGCCCAGTGTCAGCCACCGCCCGCACATAGTAGGTATAGCCAGTTGTCGGAGTGACATTCGTATCGGTAGCTGTAAGGCTTGACGCTGTCGTCAACAAAGAGCCATTACGAAAGACCTTATAGCTCGTGATAGCATTGGCGGGACTACTCGCTGGTCCCCACGATAAGCGTATCGAGGTAGAGGTTTGGGCTGCTCCAACCAGGTTCTGAGGAGGCTCAATAAGGGTCGCATTTGACGGCGGACTGATCCCAAATTCGTATGCTCCGAGATCCATCGCACTCCCGACAACGGAGCGACTCTGTTTGTCAAGGGGATGCAGATATTGAAAGGAAGGGAGCAAAGCAACGCCATTAGCCGTCCCTGGGTCTACCGCCTTGTCTATTGCCGGAGAACCGGCAGCTAACCGATAATTCTGGCTGGTGAAATCGAGAAAACCAACGGAGCCTATTTGCAAATTATTTGCCGGAAGTGATTTGCTGATCCCAGACTCTATCAGCACCGTCCCAGCACCGACAAAGAGATTGTTAACAATTTTCTCGACCGCTAACGTGCCCTTGGTTTGAATAAAGGTTCCCCCCGCTGCTCTGCCGTTCACAAACGTATTGTTAATCACATACAGTTCTTGCCGAGGATTGCTCGCCCCTTCCGGCGCGTGCGTGAGGATCGTGTAATTGTCGGTATTCTCACTCTGATAGATGA
>JAYVFX010000607.1:0-3886 GCA_043772795.1 Deltaproteobacteria bacterium | reverse complement strand
TGGTTGGTTGCGACACGTTTCTCCATGTCCGCATTGGTCAAACAAGTCGGCGGCACGGCAGAGCCAGTGCCAATGATACGTGCGCCCATGCGCAAGCCCTTTCTGTTCTGTCGGTAAAGTATTGGAGAGGCGGACCGTCAGCAGTTAGGAGTTATTCGGTCCACTTCCGAAAAGCCAAACAGACATTCGTACCGCCAAAACCAAACGAGTTCGACAACGCTACCCGAATCGATGCCTGGCGAGCAGTATTCGGTACGTAATCGAGGTCACATTCAGGATCCGGTTCTTCATAGTTGATGGTTGGCGGCAACATGCCACGATCTATAGCAAGCACGGAATAGACGGCTTCGACTCCTCCAGCCGCACCAAGCAAATGACCAGTCATCGACTTTGTCGAACTGACTGCGATGCGGGCTGCGTGTTCACCAAAAACGCGCTTAATCGCCTGGGTCTCAGTCGCATCGTTGTAGGGGGTCGAAGTGCCGTGCGCGTTGATATAGTCCACTTCAAGGGGGTCGATCTCGCCACTCCGTAACGCCATACGTATGCAGCGCATAGCCCCTTCGCCTTCGGGGGATGGTGCCGTCATGTGATAAGCGTCGCTGTTCGCTCCGTAGCCGATCACCTCAGCGTAAATCTTCGCGCCGCGCCGCTTCGCCATCTCAAGTGCTTCAAGGACAACAACCCCGGCTCCTTCTGACATGACAAAGCCATCACGGTTTTTATCAAATGGGCGACTCGCTTTTTCTGGTTCGTCGTTCCGTGATGACACCGCTTTCAACGCAATGAATCCACCCAGACCCAGCGGTGTAAGCGCTGCCTCTGCACCACCCGCAATCACGGCATCTTGTTCGCCTAAACGAATCAAGCGGAAGGCTTCGCCGATCGCATGCGCTCCGGAAGAACAGGCACTAGTCGGTGTATAGCTAATCCCTTTCGCACCATACCGAATGGAGATTTGACCGGGAGCAAGGTTAGCAATGAGCTTGGGGATAAAGAACGGCGAAACTTTCTTTAATCGTGTTTCCAAAAAGAGCTTGTGATATTCTTCGATGCTCGTGAGACCGCCGATCCCGACACCAACGATGGTCCCGACCATATCTTCGTTTTCCGATGTAATAGGGAGACGGGATTCATCCATCGCCATCTTTGCCGCTGCCACGGCGTATTGGATGAACGGGTCCATCTTCTTCACATCTTTCTTTTCCATGAAATCTTCCGGAGTAAAGTCTTTGACCTCGCCGGCAATGCGCGTGGGAAAGTCAGAAACATCAAAGCGCGTCACCGGACCAATGCCGGAACGGCCTTCCATCAACGCCTGCCAATTTTTTTCGACTCCGGTTCCCAGTGGACTGACTACCCCCACCCCGGTAATAACAACACGACGTAGCGCGCGGTCCATAAATCTCCTGCCTTTGCCAGCCAATCGCTGAGGAAGTTCGCGTAATCTTAGTGGCTCTCCTGGCAGTCCGCAACTCCTACGTTATTATCGCAATCCGACCATAACCAAGCTGCCAGAAACACAGATACAAGAGGGTTATGCTGAGCACAACCAATAGAGCCAGTGTGTCTCCAATTCTCCATGCTACGCGTTGATAGATCGTGCGTGGTCGACCGGAGTTAAACCCTCGGACTTCAAGTGCGACCGCCATCTGGTCCGCCCGTCGCAAGGCGCCCATGAATACCGGAATCATGACGAAAACATACTGGCGCATGCGTTGCAAGAGCGGTCCGCGGCTAATATCGAGTCCGCGACAGCGCTGTGCCTGGATGACAGTGAAGGCAGCGTCGAGAAAGAGCGGTACCAAGCGGAACGCTAACGTGATGGTAAAGCCAATACGATAGGGGAGGCCCAGCAACGTAAAGGCATAGGCAAACTCTTCAATGCGCGTGGTGGATAAGAAGAGCGCTCCTGTGGCAAGAAACGTACTAAGTTTCAGAGCAGTACCGAAACCAAAAAGTATGCCCTCGCGAGTTACTGGAAGAGCGGGGAATGCCGCAAGCGGTGATCCGCGCCCGTAAAACACGCTCCAGATGATGATAGTAAAAGTAAAGATAAAGAAGAACAGGATACGCAATCGGTACAGATTTGCTGTCGAGTCGGAGAATAAAATCAATGCGCAGATGCCAAGACTGATCGGTAGAATAAACAGAGGATGATCAACCACGAACGCGGCGATAAAAAAGAGCAGAAGCCCCAGCACTTTCAGCAGTGGGTGTCGTTGATGTATGAACGTACGGCGGTCAAGATAAAGGAACAGCGGCATAAGAAATAATGAAAAATGAAGAGTATTACTCCCTTATGCTGTCGTAAGTCCACGCGAGCAATTCTTCAACCGACAAGGGTGTCACTCCCAGTTGTGTTCCTATTAACGTAATATCCGGTGGTCGAAACGCCGCTTGGGCACATAGCTCAGGCTGGGCGCACATCTTACGCATGGAACCATCCCATAACAACTGTCCATCGGCCATGAGTAATGCACGTTCCGCGTATTCTGCAGCGACCCACGGCACGTGGGTGATGATAATGAGCGTTCGTCCTTCGCGATGAAGGCGACGGAGCAGCTCCATCATCTGTTGCTGCTGGCGATAATCGAGACCGGTCGTCGGTTCATCCAGAATCAAAACACGAGGCCGCATCGCAAGTAGAGCAGCAACCGCAAGGCGTTGTCGGTCTCCTCTCCCTAAGAGAAACGGGTCGTGCTCCCGAGCGTGTTGTAAGCCGACTGCTCCTAATGCCTCGTTCACCCGTAGTTGAACCTCTTCTGGCGTAAGACCGATATTCTGCGGACCAAACGCAACTTCTGCTTCTACTGTCTCAGCAAACAACTGATGATCAGGATTCTGAAAGACATAGCTCACTTCCTGCGCAATCTGCACGAGCGGTATAGTTGCCAATTCTTCATTACGCAGCAGGACACGGCCATGGGTGGGGAGCAGCAACCCACTGAGATGTTTTGCGAGGGTGGTTTTTCCTGACCCGTTCTTTCCGAGTAGGGCAATGAACTCCCCTTCACTAATGGTGAGTGAAACGTCGCGTACGGCAACTGGCCCGTCCGTGTAGGTATGCGAGACGGACTGGAGCGAGAGTAATGGAGGTTTCCGTTCTCGATCGGTTGTTACTTCTGGACCAGGTATGGGCGAAACAAAGGTGCGGCTCTTTTGCAGTAGGGCTGCGGCCGCAACCGGATCGCGTGGATATTCATACACTCCTAGGGCAGGAAAGAGTCGATCGCAATCATGCGGTTTCACTCCGTAGCGATTGAGTGTTTCTACTTGTGGCAAGAGTTTGTCCGGCGGGCCATCGGCAACTATCTCGCCATGCGCAAGGAGGAGTAACCGATCGGCTGCCAGTGCGGCTGTCACTTCATGTTCTACAACCACAAGTGTATGCCCTTGCCTACGCATCTGCCCCAGCAACGTAAAAATCTCCTGTCGTCCCTCAGGATCTAAATCCGTGGTTGGCTCATCAAACACGAGGATGCGAGGGCGGAGCGCTAGCAACGCAGCAATCGCCAAGCGCTGCTTCTGACCACCAGACAATGTTGTTGGATCACGAGCTTCAAATCCCGATAGTCCAACCTGGGCCAGCGACTCCGTTAAGCGAGGTTGCATCTCGGTCGGCTCTACGCCGAGCTGCTCTAACCCAAACACGACTTCGTCTCGAACTGTCGTGGAAAAGAGTTGCGCCTCAAAGTCTTGGAAGACCATTCCTATCGTCTCGGCCAATTCTCCCACTTTTTCTACAGTTAGCCGTTTCCCCAATAATCGCACTTCGCCGACAAACTGCCCGTTCTGAAAGGCTGGGATTATACGGTTCAAACATTTCACCAGTGTCGACTTCCCCGCGCCGGATGCCCCCATAATCACTATCAGCTCTCCTTGC
>JAYVFX010000606.1:0-4936 GCA_043772795.1 Deltaproteobacteria bacterium | reverse complement strand
GTGCATCTTCTGCACGTCTCAGAACTTCGCTCCCTCTCTCTCCCTTGCGCAATACCTCCCTCTCACGGAAAATATCGCTCCCTAGCTTTCAAAGAACTTTTTCTCGCAGTTTTAAGAACGAGAGATTGAATCCAGATGGGATAGGTAGGATCTGAACAGGAGGTTCTGTTGTAACGAGATCCCTCGTTCCTGTCAACGATTCTTCTCCACCCTCCCGGATTATCCTCAGTCCCGGTTCTGCAAAAGCCTTCCCGCTGCCGCGAGAACGGACCTTGTAAGAACTTTTCGTATTTTTGTCAAGCACGAAGGCTCTTGCTTGAGTACCGCAGCCTATCTCGCTATCCTTATCCCTATCTCCGGTGTAAGAATTTTTCTGGTGACACAGTACGCAGTCTTAAGCCAAACTACGTTGGCGCTACAATGCTAAGGGTACTCGCCGAGCGAGTACATTAAAAAGGCAGGACCATATGCAGCAACACACCCTTACCCCAGAACAACTGTTTCTCACTTCTCGTGATCTTACTTCTCGACATCTAGAACAAATACTTAACACGGCGCTAGAAAAGCGCGCCGACTACGCAGATTTATACTTCGAAGCACGAACGAATGAGGTTGTTGCTCTTGAAGAAGGAACGGTGAAAAAGACCTCGCGTTCACTCTCTCAAGGAGTTGGCGTTCGTGTCGTCGCCGAAGATAAAACCGGCTACGCGCATTCAGACGATATCACTATTGATACTCTGCAAATCGCCGCCCGCACTGCTCGTACCATCGCCCATGAGTCTGGGGGAACGCAGATTGCTCCTATCAAAGGGATCCATCCCCCACAGCGAGACCTATATTCCCTTCCAGTGGCACCAACAGCTATCCCGCTCGCCGAGAAGATTGCCCTACTCCGACGCATTGATGAGGAAGCTCGGCAATACGATCCGCGCATCGTTAACGTGATGGCCTCTATCGCTGTTGAGCAGAAGCAAGTGCTCATTCTCTCTTCCTCAGGCGAGATGATTGCCGATACCCAGCCACTTCTGCGCTTACAGGTCACTTGCATCGCTGTCGACGGCAACAATCGCCAACAAGGTAGCTACGGTGGTGGTGGTCGCATGGATTATCACTTGCTGTTCGATTCTGACCGCTGGCAGATATTTGCACGTGAGGCGGCGCGACAAGCCATTCTAAGCCTTGAAGCCGCACCAGCGCCCGCTGGCACCATGGCCGTCGTACTGGGTCCTGGCTGGCCAGGAATCCTTCTCCATGAAGCAATCGGACACGGACTCGAAGGGGACTTTAATCGCAAGAAGGTCTCTGCCTTTAGCGATCTACTAGGGAAAAAGGTCGCTTCGGAGTTGTGTACAGTCGTTGACGACGGCACACTTCCCAATCGCCGAGGATCGCTGAATGTCGATGATGAAGGAACACCAACTGGCCGTACCCTCCTCATCGAGAAGGGAATTCTCCGGGGCTATCTTCAGGACAAACTGAACGCGCGACTTATGAAGATGCCACTCACCGGTAATGGGCGGCGCGAAAGTTTCGCCCACATCCCAATGCCACGCATGACCAACACGTTTATGTTGCCAGGAGACTCCACTCCTGAAGAAATCATCGCCTCAGTCCCGCGCGGCTTATACGCTGTTTCTTTCGGTGGCGGTCAGGTCGACATCACCAGCGGTAAGTTCGTGTTCTCTGCTAGTGAGGCGTACCTGATCGAGGATGGAAAGGTGACCCGCCCAGTCAAAGGCGCAACACTGATCGGGAATGGTCCAGACGTACTTACTCGTATTTCCATGGTCGGGAACGACCTTAAACTTGACGAAGGGATCGGTACGTGTGGCAAAGAAGGACAGTCCGTCCCCGTCGGGGTTGGCTTACCGACCGTCCGCATTGATGGACTGACTGTCGGTGGGACACAAGCATAAGGAATCACGATGAAACTCGAAAATTTAGCAACAGAAGTACTCGAACACGCCCGGCAACAAGGAGCAACGGCAGGCGACGTTTTGATCGCCACAGGAGAATCTTTTTCTGCCGGGGTGCGCTTAAAAGAAGTCGAAAAAGTTCAGCAGTCCCAAGAGAAGCGCATGGGGGTTCGCCTGTTTGTCGACCAGCGTAGCGCCATTACATCAACTGCTGACTTCACGCGCGAGACATTATTCTCCTTGGTCGAGGAAACGATCGCCCTCGCGAAAGCCACAGAGGCAGACGAGTTCTCTGGTTTGCCGACAGCGGATATGCTAGCCAAGGATCTTCCGAATCTGGATCTGTACGACTCGGTGACCTCCCTCTCGCCTGAAGAAAAAATCGCTCTCGCACGTGAGGCAGAAACGGTTGCGCTCAGTGTTGATCCGCGGATAACGAACTCTGAAGGGGCAGAGTTCTCTAGTGGTGATCATGAGGTGCTGTACGCCAACTCCCTTGGCTTCTCTGGACGCTACCGCACTAGTAGTTATTCGTTGACCGTCGTTCCGGTTGCTGCCCAAAATGGTGCCATGCAACGTGATTATTGGTATTCGTCACACCGCAAATTCGCTCAGCTCGAATCCCCCGCAGCCATTGGACAAAAGGCAGCAGAACGTACATTACGCCGTCTTGGAGCGCGTCGGGTAAAAACGCAAGAGGCACCAATAGTCTTTGACCCACAAATGGCCGCGAGTCTCTTACGCCATCTTGCCGGCGCAATCTCTGGCTCAGCGTTGTACAGAAAAACCTCTTTTTTATTGGGAAAGCTCGGAGAAAAAATCGCAGCCAATGGCATTGGGATCGATGACGACGCCCGCATTCCTTCTGCGCTCGGATCGAAACCGTTTGACGGTGACGGGTTACCGACTCGTCGTACCCCGGTTGTCGAAGATGGAGTCCTCACCAGCTATTTGCTCGATACCTACTCAGCGCGGAAACTCGGCATGCAATCGACCGGTAGTGCCAGTCGCTCGTTTTCAGATGCACCGTCTGCCAGCACGACCAATTTTTTCCTCAAACCAGGGACTACCTCACCGGAAGAGATTATTCGTTCTGTCCGCTCGGGGTTGTACGTTACTGAGCTTTCTGGTTTTGGCGTAAACCCTATCACTGGCGATTACTCACGAGGAGTAGTCGGAATGTGGATTGAGAATGGAGAACTCACCTACCCTGTCGAGGAGATCACGATTGCCGGTAATCTTCTCGATATGTTTAAGCAGATCGAAGTGATCGGCAACGATCTAGACCTGCGCAGTACCATTGCTGCTCCGACGCTGAAGATTGCACGTATGACCATTGCTGGTGAGTAGCTCCCGCTTTTGCCAAACGACAGGCAACACGCTAATCTTAGCGACGCGTGCGACAGAAGCTGTACGACTATCTGCTTGAGCGGCCCGGAGGGGCAACGTCAGGCGAACTGCTCAGGGTGCTCTTCTCCTCGGGACTGAAAGCGCATTCCCCATTCGTCACCACGAACGAGTTTGCGGAGCGTTTTCTGCATTCTTCTTTGGGAGTCGATCCCCACTTTTCCCATGATCCAGCAACTGATCGTTGGTATGTGGCTGTCCATGCGGCTTTGCAACAGCCGATACAGCAGGCGCAGTTTGTCGTCGTTGACCTTGAAACAACAGGGCTGAAACCAGGAAAAGCGGCAATCACTGAAATTGCCGCCGTACAGATCAGTAACAGCCAGCTTGGTGCAGAGTTCCACACCTTGGTAAACCCCGGTCAACATGTCCCGACAATGATCACACGCTTAAC
This sequence comes from Deltaproteobacteria bacterium, assembly GCA_043772795.1. Taxonomy (GTDB): domain Bacteria; phylum Desulfobacterota; class Binatia; order Bin18; family Bin18; genus VGTJ01. Next base: position 1,219 of record JAYVFX010000606.1, on the reverse strand, counting down.
CGGGATCACTAATGACATGCTCCAAGACCAGCCACGAATCGACTCAGTATTCCCGCAGTTCCATAGCTTTGTCGGTCCCGCAGTAATCGTTGCTCACAATGCCGATTTCGATGTCAGGTTTCTCAACTTCGATGCGCAACGGCTTCTCTTTGCACCGTTACTGAATCCTTCGCTATGTACAGTGCGGCTCGCGCGACGACTCTTGCCTGGACTGCGGTCACGTGCACTCGACGCGGTGGCAGATCACCTTGGTGTCTCCTGTGTGAATCGTCACCGCGCGTTAGGCGATGCACGAATCACTGCCGAAGTATTGCTGATCCTCCTAGAGAAGCTCTCCGCCCACGGTATCGCAACCCTTGGGCAGCTCCTCGATTTTCAATACCACGCCCGTGATGGGCGCCGCTTTGAGTTCTCCGTTCCCCGCCCTGCCCTTGCACATTTGCCAGACACTCCCGGTGTCTATCGGATGCTGAATACTGACGGGCAACTGCTCTACATCGGCAAAGCGAAGAATTTGCGTCGTCGGGTGAGTTCCTATTTCACCAACTCGTCGGGACATAGTGATAAAGTGCTCGACTTGGTTCGTAACGTTCGTGAGGTTACGTATGACGAGACTGGATCAGAACTCGAAGCCGCACTCCGTGAAGCTGAGTTAATCTACACATTAAAGCCGCCCTATAACCGACTCTCGAAACATCTTCCGCGCGTCGCTTTTCTCAAACTCACTGTTAATAATTCCTATCCGCGCCTCAGCATCTCGGCAAAACCGGGGAGTGATCGTGCGGTCTACATCGGCCCATTCCGCAGTCGTGACTTCGCCGAGAAAGCGCAACGACTCCTCGCTCGGATGTTTAACCTGCGGACATGCCACGGCAATTTAGCTCCAGCTCCGGAAGTCACTCCTTGTTTAATCGGGCAAGTTGGTTCGTGTTCGGCCCCTTGTGCCACTCGGATTTCCCAAGAAAATTACGGGGAGCAGGTTACGTCGTTTCTCCAGTTTCTGAACGGCGAGGACCCACGCTTACGTGAATCTCTCACAGAAAAGCGTGATAGCTTCGCTGCTGAACTACGATTTGAAGGTGCAGCGCGCATCCAGCAAGACTTGCAACTTCTCGACCAAATCCAGACGGTACATCGGCGTTTTCACTGGATCGTCACTCGCGCACATGCGTTCCTCCTCTTGCCCAGCCGAGAGCCGGGTGCGGCCCAAGTATATCTC
>JAYVFX010000605.1:0-2437 GCA_043772795.1 Deltaproteobacteria bacterium | reverse complement strand
TTGATCCATACACTCCAGCCTCATGAGGAGGTCATCATCACCGAAAATAACCAGCCGGTCGCGCGCTTGCTGCCCGTCGCAGAGCGCTTGCCGCGCCTCCCTGGTATTGCGCACGGGAAGGTTACCGATGCGTTTTTTGAGCCACTCCCCGAGGAGGAACTAAAGGCGTGGGACCGATGAGGTGCTTGCTCGATACCCATACGCTCCTCTGGTGGCTCTTCGACGATCCCAAACTCTCACCACGAGCGCGGACGACTATTGCGGCACCGGAGAACGAGATCCTCGTGAGTGCCGCTTCGGCTTGGGAAATCGCGACCAAGTATCGGATTGGCAAATTACCAGAGGCTGGTGACATTGTCAGTCAATTTCCGCTGTACCTACGAAAGGCGCGCTTTACCGCCCTTGAGGTCTCCGTCGATCATGCGCTTTTAGCGGGCAGTTTGCCCGGCCCGCATCGGGATCCTTTTGACCGGATGTTGATCGCACAGGCAAAATTGCAGAGCGTACCCATTGTCACCATTGAGGCTATTTTTGCTGACTACGGGGTGACGGTTCTTTGGTAGCGTAGAGAAACGAGCACGACATTTCGTGAGATATTGGACCAGGTTCGGGGGAAGGTCCGGGACAAAGGCCGGGTGATGTACCGATCTCAAAGGGTCCACCGCGCTGATTGAAGGACTCGATCCCGAAGAGGCACGTTCCATTATTGATCCCGCTCTCCAGCTCATGATGGACGCCGTACATAGCTATGACGGCTTTGTGGCGGTACAAGAATTCCTGATAGGCTTTAATCGTATCTTGCCTGCGGGCGACTTCGTACTCGGTGTCGAGATCGTCTTCCGAGACGGGGGCGGTGGTAGTCAGTGGATGTGTAGAGGGGGTGGGGGATTTTGGGGATGAATTGGAAAAAGACTCACCACGCTGAAGTTTTTGGATGTAGGAAAGCATAGTCCGGAAGTCCTGCATCTCTGTAGCGGTGGCCTTGTATTCATCGTTGCAAATTTTATATTCAACCTGTTGCGCACGTGCTAACTGTTGGAATTGCTCAATTTTTATTCTCTCAATGTGGAGTTGTTCAAGGACATACCCGCTCCCGACACTCCCCCGATGCGTTGGTTGCGGAAGAGTAACGGAAACACCGTCGGCTAACCAATACGTATGATGGCAATTTAAGTATTTCTAAGAGTCAGTGCGATAAGCGATAACGAAATATAGAATCTGCTCTTGAGATTTATCTTTTGTGATAGTTGTCAAAAGAACAAGTTGGGGAGTGTTGAGTTCACCCAGTACAAATCTTGTCTTGATCGCGGTTATACCACTAAAGCGATCCTGTTCCACAACAATTTCGGCGAGGCTTTCCGTGACCGAAAGCAGGCTCATCATCAGTGCTAGAGACACAACAGTCCTTCGCATACTTCCCTCCTGTATGCCCCTACTTCATTTTCTTGTACATACTCACGCCCTCGCCACTCCTAAAATAGGTAGAAATGGGACCGGGTGAGTGAGGAGAGTCAAGGGAAACAACCTGGCCAATGACTGACAAAGACAACGAGCAAGCTGCAGAGCTTCCAAGGCAAGATCGATCCACAGACAGCGCATGATTCCTACTCCGCGTGGCGGGAAGGAATCCATGATGACTTCGTGCTCGCCCTGAACCTCGCGTGTTGAATGGCAGAGTGGTATAAGCCGATAGACCTGTGGTAGGGTGCCTCCCTAATTGGGGAAAACATTTTGCGAATTTTGCGGCTCTTCTATGGCGATACCACCCCAGGATTGGTGCCTTGCTTCCGTCAAAAGTAATCGGCAATTCCCTTCGTTGCCCCAACACGTAAGAAATCAACCCTCTTTCGGAAAAGAGGCCATTCCTCAAAGAATGACGGGTGGGGGACTTCGGCGAACGTTCCGGGTCTATCAATGACGACGAATCTCCGTGTTATTGACCTTTGAAACCACCTCATGATGATCTCATTAATATGTGCATCGCTGAATGAGTATCCAATGACGAGAAGGGTGTGTTGTTCTTCCAAACGCTGCTGAAACGTTTTTAGCAGGTCTAAAAACGGTCCGACGACTGTGAGCTTGTTCCCTCCGCCAAAGAGGACAACGGGAGAACTTCCTTTCATGTCGTCCAAAGGAACTCTCTGGATGGTTTTATAGGGGGACGATATTCCTGGCGTATGGCTGCGGGACCGCCTCCAGTCTACCGAGCCATGAAGTTTCAACAGCTCTATTCCCTGTGTAGGCTTGCGAAATTCTCCATATTGATCCCAATCTTCTAATCCCACACTGTGAGGAACTCCGCTAACTTCACACGCAAGTTCGATGGTGTTGTCATAATTTAAGGTTGCAATAGAGAAGCTCTTTCCTTGGCCTTGAAGCACGAGAGGCATTAGATAGTCGACTTTTGCCGCATCCTTACACCAGACTATTGCCGTGA
>JAYVFX010000604.1:0-2675 GCA_043772795.1 Deltaproteobacteria bacterium | reverse complement strand
AGGCTGATCGGTGAAGCTGCCCAGCTGCCATCAACTCCCGCGTCTCCCCATACTTTAACTTCATTGGGCATACGGCAGCGTCGGGTTTTGGAGAAGATGGCGTCGACTTGCTGCATAGTCAAACCTTTGATGGGGTTATCTTTGTTGACGAACACTGCCAGTGAGTCGAGTGAGGTGCGCAGCGGAGTCGGCTTATAACCGTACTTCGCCTCGAAGGCGTCGATCTCTGAGCCCTTCATTGGGCGGGACATTGGACCAAGTTGCGCCGTTCCTTCGATCAACGCAGGCGGTGCGGTACTGGAACCTTTCCCTTCAATTTGAATGTTGACGTTAGGATAGAACTTCTTGAATCCTTCTGCCCACAGAGTCATCAAGTTGTTGAGCGTGTCAGAGCCGATGCTATTCAAATTTCCTGAGATTCCGCTTTGCGCTTTATATGCCGGGATTGCTGGATCAACCTTCACAGCTTCCTGGGCATAGGCTGGGCCAACTGTTAAGGTACCCATCGCGATGAGGGATGCAGTTACCGTGCGCCAGAGAGAGACTTTCATTCTTTTTACCTCCTTACAACAAAGTCGCATGCAATTGTTACAGTAGTGTTACAGGACGATGACTGTTTTGTGATGTTCGACAAATCGGATCGTATAGATCCACACTCAGTATTCGGCACTTGTTATGCAAGTGTGGCTATGGGTTCCTTCTCCCGCCAGGGAGAAGGCCAGGATGAGGGGGTAAGAGATTGTCGAATGAAGAATGCGGATTGCGGCATGCTGAGAGCATCGGCCAGGAGTGTTGCAATCTATCTTCCTATTCTCCATTCCACAATCGGTAATCGGCAATTCTACGACCCTCCCCCTAGCCCTCTCCCTCGAAGGGAGAGGGGCGGACAAGAGAATGACAATTGCCCATTAGAACGCCAATACGGCGTCGAGCTGGAAGCGATTTAACAACGAATTTGACTGGCCTTTCGGACGATCGACGAACGAAACGAAGTGATTTTTGGCAGAGAGGGTGAGTCGTGGGAACAGCATGTAATCGACTTTTAGGAACGGTCCTTGGACATTGGTGCCACCATCGCGTCCAAAGTCGCTATAGCTAAATGCGGACAGGACAGAATCGGTTTCGATTCGGCTCCAGGCTGCCGAGAAAGCCCAGTCTCCGGGATTTCTGGTTGCTCCCAGGCTAATTCCTGCCCACACGGCGAAGTCTTTGCTGGTTTTTGCTTCGGTATTGTAGGCAACGTCGGCAATGAGAGTGAGCGGCCAGCGAGCGTAGCCCGTGTTGTAATCAAGTTGCATAGAGCCGTTGATCAAGTTGAAACCACCCAGGAACTTCCGAACTGCTTTATCGCCTGTACCGGGTGTTAGTGAGGCTCCACCTTTGACGATTGTCTTGTCGCGTAAGATCACTGAGTTGGTGAGTTTTAACGAGCTATTGCCGTTGCGGGCTTGGGCGATGAGATCCGGCTTGACGAAAGCGTAATCCGCCATCGCCAGGGTCAAGCGTGTGCTAGGCAGAAGCTGAAATGTCCCAACCACTTGTCCGCCAAGCATATAGGAATCAGCCGCACGAGTCGCTTCACGGACTGTCCATTGCATCGCGTTGATCTGGAAGCGCCGCAACAAACCTTCGGCCGCATCGTGGAGCGTGAAAGTTTCGCTGAGTCCTTCAGGCGTGAGATCATCATCGAAGATCATTTCTGAAACCATTGCCGCACGTGGACGAAAGGCTGAATTGGCGAATTTTCCCATCGTGATAGAGATTGGATTCCAGGCATAGTCTGCCAGCCCAATGCTCGCTTTAGGGGTAAGGGTAATGAAAGCTTGGTCAATGCTCACCGGCTTTTTTATAAAGAGGTTCGTAAACGTTTCATTGGCAGAGATTGGATCATTGGGATCACCGCTGACTAGCCGCATCCCACCGCTGACTTCGTCGCTGATTTTTAGGCCAATACCAAGGCGCAGCCGATAACGTGCGCGGTCGCGCTGGTTGGCATTCGGTCCGTGCTCTTGATAAAAGCCCTCGAACCGTGTTCGTAGATCACCGGAAAAATTGACGCGGTTCAGCCAATCGACAGCGGTTTGGACACTTTTCACCGGGTCCCGACGATAGGCCTCAACTCCCGCCTCTCGTGCTTCATTTTCGGCTTTGGCTCGATTCATTAGCTCCTGATATTTCTCGTCGCTAATCTTCTTTTCTGCCCGCAGAATTTCGAGAATTTCTTCTGCCACGCTGCGCTTCTGCGCCAACACCGGCGTGACTCCAAGTGCGACCATGACGAGTACGCTCCACAAAATGACTACCAGTTTTCTCATTACCCCTTAACTCCTTCCTTTGCATAGATTCCCGGCTATTTTTCCTTTGGGCAAGGTAAGGGTGGAATGTTACAAGAACATGACGGCGGCGTTATGTTCTTGTGACATTCGGCAGGTGGTATCTGGGTGCGACCTCGTTCTTGACGACGAGCGAGCAGCCCATTCCACCAAAGATCCTATAGCAGATTTGCCCAACTCAGGTCCTGTGGTTTTTCCAGCAATGAACGCACTAATAAGCAGAGTTCAGTAACCGAGAATGGTTTTCCTAGACAATGCTCGACGCCATTGCGACCGAGGTCTGCTTGTAACTGGGGAGAGCGTAGTGCACTTAAGACAATAACAGGTAGTGTGGCAACCTGC
>JAYVFX010000603.1:0-6831 GCA_043772795.1 Deltaproteobacteria bacterium | reverse complement strand
GATCTACGGAACTGATCACTCGTTCTACGAAAATCGCCAACGAAATCACCAGTGGCAAGAATGGGTGCCTTTTGTACGAAACAAGGATCATCTTCGCCCGTTAGCTGTTGCTAACGTTGTAGGGAGTGAAGGAAAGGTGTGGTTATTGGCGTCAGGTACGCAAGAGGAACCGTTCGCCTTGCCATACTTTGTACGTCGAACACCGCACCACATTCTGTCACTGTATCCCGTTGTTCTCCCTGTTCTCATCTCTCCCTTGTATCTTCCCGCACTGTGGTTCTTGCACGCAAATGGGTTGGATTTTTCTGATCCTCAGAGGAGGACTGCTGCTTTTGGGTTAGCGGTGGTAATGGAGAAGTTGAGTGCGTCTGTTATTGCGGCACTCTCAGCACTTTTTGTGTATCTTGCGTTGCGAGAAATGTGTGAACGGAAAACTGCGCTTAGTCTCACGCTTGTCTATGCGCTGGGGACGAGCACCTGGACCATTAGCAGCCAAGCCTTGTGGTCTCACGGGCTTAGTGAGCTGAGTCTGAGCATCATGGTGTATGCGCTCCTGAAAGCTCGCCAACAGGAACAGTGGCTCCTGTTAGCAGGCGTGGGCGCAGCGTTTGCGACCGCCAATCGTCCTCCCTTGCTGCTGTTTTCTCTCCTTGCTCTGGTGTACGTTTGGCGGTTTCATCGACTAGCAAGGGTGCGGTTTCTCCTGTGTCCCGTGCTGCTCAGCGCTCTCTTGCTTCTTTATAACCTGGCGTATTTTGGGTCTTTCACCGGTGGGTATGGTGATGTGCTGCCGGCAACGACGATCAGCAAAGGACTCTTGAGCACTGACATTGAGGGGGTCGTCGGCCTTTTGGTCAGTCCAAACCGCGGACTGTTGGTCTATACGCCGTTTGCCTTCTTCTCCTTTTGGGGGGGCTTGTCTCTCTGGTTGCGTCGTTCGGATCCTCTCCTACGATACCTGAGTTTGGGGGTGATAGGGCAAATCGTCTTGTATGGGAAGTATCAAATGTGGTGGGGGGGGTGGTGTTTTGGGCCGCGCTTTCTTACCGATGTGGCTCCGTTTCTCTGTTTTTTCTTAGTTCCGATTTTACCTAGACTCATCAAAGGGTCGTTGCTGAGGAGTCTTTTCGTCGTTGCTGTGCTTCTTTCGGTGACCGTGCAAGTAACGGGAGCTTTCTTGTATACTAGTATGAACTGGGATGCCTCGCCGGTCAGTGTCGATGTTATGCCAGAGCGGCTTTGGGATTGGCATGATATGCAGATTCTTCGCAGTCTCCAGAACGGTACTCAGGGGAGAGCAATCATCGGCTAGCTGGATAAGGGAAAGCGGGTCGTCTTTCTGTGGAAACGCGCGAGCCATTGAGGATTCCTCTGATGAAGTCAGCAATTGCGCAGGAGGGATCTGATGAGCAGGTACCTAAAAGTCGACTGTTTATGCCTAGCGCCGATCCGTTCTCCGCGAGACTGACTCATGCGTTCTGTCATGTATTCTGCCTCCTTGGGTTCATCGGGCTTTTGGTCTGGAACGCGTACCTTGCGTATGAATTAGCGACCGACCTACGCATGAACGACTTTGGTCGGTTTTACTATACTGCGGTCGCATTTCTGCAGGGGCAGGAGATGTATGGGCCACGTCCTGCTGAGGTCGTGCAGCCCTCGGAGTTACGCACCGGGCAACAGTTAGGGAATCTGAATCCTCCCCACTTTCATCTGTTCGTATTGCCGTTGGCGTTCCTTCCTCCGGTGTTAGCGCTAGGGATGTGGGGAGTATTCAGCGGGTCCTGTTTGTATTATTCACTGTCAGTTATTAAATACGAGAGTGAGCTTCGTGTTTCTCCCTCTCGATACTGGGTAGTGGCAGTAGGATTGCTTAGTTTTACCGGCACTCAGATGATGTTAGTGACTGGCCAACTTTCATGGTTGCTTTTCTTGCCAATTACCCTTGCGTGGGCTGCGGCGCGGCGGGGAAGGTGGTCAAGCGCTGGGAGGTATCTGGGATTTGCCATGAGCGTGAAGCTGTTTCTCCTAATTTTTCTCCTGTACTTTGTGTTGCAGCGGCAGTGGCGTGCAACAGTAAGTGCAGGAATGACTCTGCTGATATGCTTCACTGCGGGCGTTCTGATTTTTGGTATTGAGGCGCATCGTTCCTGGCTTGCTACGCTCGCGGCGGTCAATTGGACACTAGGAGATACGAATGTCTCAATCCTAGGGTTTCTTACCAGGATCCTTAGTGCCAACGCAGCCTTTGCCTCATTTATAGATGCTCCTTACCTCATCCGCCCTCTCTGGCTTTTGGTTGTCGGGTTTGTCGGAGTGCTTACGTTCGTAGCCTCAGTGTGTTGTAGGTTGGAGGTTGCCACGATTGATCGTGGCTTTGCCTTACTGTTACTTGCCGCACTCTTAATCTCGCCGCTTGGTTGGACGTACTACCTTTGGTTTCCGCTTGGGCCGTTTACCGCGCTGTTTTGCTCGTGGTGGGGTGAGAAACAACGCAAAGCGATTGTTCCCCTCTCTTCAATCCAGCGATGGCGAGATTGGCTGTTGCTTGCGGCTACCCCTGGTTTGGTGTGGCCGTTCCTTGGAACGAGGCTCTTGCAGCCGCATCCTTGGGCAACCGTTGTTTTCGGTTCCATCTACTTTTGGAGTACGTTCCTTTTATGGAGTGCCTTAATCGCAGATTGGTGGGTAAGAGGAGAGATGATTGTGGGAGATGATGTGGCAAAGAAAACAGCAACACTATGAACGATACGATTGCAAAGGAAAGCAGAACTCCACAGCAATTTTTCTATTGTTTTCGAGTGGTACCAAACAATTGGACACGGGCGTTCACACATATAGTGATGACGATCGTTTTTGTCGGATTGTTAGCCTGGAATATGCTCTTAGTGTCCAGGTTAGCAACCAGCTTGCGCATGAATGATTTTGGTCGGTTTTATTATTCTGCAGCCATGTTCTGGCAAGGGAAAGATATGTATGGATCTCGCTCCGAGAACATTGATCTGATTCCAGGGCTGTTGCAAGGCGGGAATATGAATCCGCCACATTTTCACTTGCTTCTCCTTCCTTTGGCGTTGCTGTCTCCGAAGAGTGCGTTAGTACTGTGGGGTGTTATCAGTTTGCTTTGTTTACTTACCTCACTTCGGATAATCGCGAGGGAAGCCATCTTGAGTCTTACGCCGCGGCAGCGTTGGGTAGGGGGACTGGGTTTACTGGGATTTTCTGGAACAGCTATGGTTCTAGTAACCGGACAACTTTCATTTCTCCTTCTCCTTCCGGTTACACTTGCGTGGGCTGCAGCACGAAAGGGAAGCTGGTCAACTGCTGCTGGCTACCTTGGGATTGCCATGAGTGTGAAACCGTTCCTCCTAATTTTTCTGCCGTATTTTGTGCTCGGACGTCGGTGGCGAGCAGTAACGATAGCTACTGGGATAACTCTGTTATGCTTTGTTCTTGGAGGGGTTGTATTTGGAATAGAAGCCCATTGGGCATGGGGGCGAACACTTGCGGCGGTCAATTGGGAATGGAACAGTATGAATGCCTCGATTCTCGGCTTTCTCAAGCGATCATTAAGTGAAAGTCCCGGACTCTCTCCACTTGTATTTGCTCCAGACTTAGTTCAACTCCTTTGGGTTGCCCTTATCGGATTAACAGGCTTATTCACTTTTCTCGTTTGTCTGTCCGGTGCGGAAAAAGCCCATGTAGACCGGGCTTTTGCACTCCTGCTACTTTCAGCTCTGCTTATCTCTCCCCTCGGCTGGGCATATTATCTGTGGCTCCCCATTGGTCCACTAATCGCTTTGGCTGCCTCTTGGTGGAGTGGCTGTAAGTCGGAGATACCTGCCATACAAAACGCTTTACGCTGGCGAAACTTACTCTGGCTGGCGGCTATTCCCGGACTTGTATGCCCACCATTTAATAATCTTCTCTTCCTGCATCACCGCTGGGCGACACTTACGATCGGCTCGATCTATTTTTGGAGTACGCTATTTCTATGGATCTCCCTTATTGTTGATTGGCGGATAGCAGGTGGTACGTTTGCGGAGGCATATGAAACAATTGTAAGGTTGAGAAAAGCGTAGGTACGGGTTGAGCGAACTGGCTATTAAGCACGATCATGAGGCTGTCGCGGCTAAGGGCGTTATTGCCAATCTTTGGTTGGAGATGCGGCCTAAGCAGTGGGTCAAGAATCTGACGGTTCTTGCCCCGGTACTGTTTGCGCAACAGTTAGGCGACCCTGCTGCGGCGAGAGAATCCCTTGTCGCCTTTGGGGTTTTTTGTCTTATTAGTAGTTCTATTTACTTCTTCAATGACCTCCAAGACTGTGAACAAGATCGTTTGCATCCACAGAAGCGTCACCGCCCAATAGCTGCTGGACAGCTCAGTACCAGGGTGGCGATAGGAGCAATGAGCGTTCTAGCGTTGACCGCTGTGATAGCAGCGACCTTTCTTAACCGGCTCTTTGTTTGTGTAGTGGTGACCTACTGGATCCTCAATATCGCATACGCGTTGTGGTTGAAGCACCAAGTTATTCTCGACGTGTTCACGGTTGCGACGGGATTTGTACTCCGTGTCGTTGGTGGCGCGGTTGCAATAAATGTGGAGATCAGTGATTGGTTGTTACTTTGCACCTCACTGCTAGCGTTGTTCTTGGGCTTTAGTAAGCGTCGCCATGAGTTGCTCCTATTGAAAGAGACTGCGGGTTCACATCGACGAGTATTAGGCGAGTATGATGCACATTTTCTTGATATGATGATTAGTGTTGTTACTGCTTCGTCAGTCATGTGTTACGCCTTATACACTGTGAGTGAAGAAACTGTACGAAAGTTTCACACACATGGGTTGCTCGCAACTCTCCCGTTTGTCCTGTACGGCATCTTTCGCTACTTATATCTTGTGTACCATAGAGACTTAGGTGGCGACCCAACGCACGTGCTGCTGACCGATCGTCCCCTGTGCATTAATCTTGCCCTGTGGGCGCTCACGGTGGTGGTGATTCTCTACTGGTAGGAGAAGCGCAAACGAGGAGAGCATGAAAGCAACCGTTGTTGTATTGAAAACTTCCCCGATGACCGTACTTGATGACTACCGGCGGTTGATGCACTTGGCAGAATACGAGGGGTTTATTGATAAGAGTCAGGAGACCATCCTGAAACTGAACCTTTCTTGGACAAAATATTTCCCGGCTTGTTCTAGTCAACCCTGGCAACTTGAAGGGGTGGTGCGGACGCTGCTTGAAGACAAGTTTGAGCGCAAGAAACTTGTGCCGGTAGAAAATAAGACGGTAGTAACCAATCCGCGCGAAGGCGCAAAGAATAACCGGTGGATGCCCGTGCTAGACCGCTACGGGGTGACCTTTACCCCGCTGCCGGAAGTCGAATGGATGAAATACCGCTTTCAAAGTCCACTGCTGAAGCTGAACGATATTTTTCCAGAGGGTATTGAGATTCCTAAACTCTACGTGGGGAAGCAGATTATTCATCTACCAACGGTGAAGACCCACGGACACTCGACGACAACTGGAGCGATCAAGAACAGTTTTGGCGGGCTGCTCAAAGAAGTTCGTCATTATGCCCACAAGTACATGCATGAAGTGCTAGTCGATCTCATGTACATGCAGAAGGAACTGCATCCAGGAATCTTTGCAGTGATGGACGGAACTGTGTGTGGGAATGGGGCAGGCCCACGGACGATGGTCCCGGTGGTCAAGAACTATATTCTGGCCAGTGGAGACCAAGTCGCGATTGATGCGATTGCAGCGAAGATGATGGGCTTCGATCCATTGTCGATTCCGTACTTGCGCATGTGTCATGAGCGAGAGCTCGGAGTTGCCGACCCGGCTCACATCCAAGTGCTGGGGGAGGATATTCAGGGAGTAAACTTCGGCTTTAGTGTTGCACGGAGTTTTGTGATTTGGGGTGATCAGTTGATTCGTAAAGGACCACTGCAGCCATTGGAGAAACTGTTGTTGCACTCTCCCTTGGTTGCGTGGGCGCCGTTCGCATCTAACGTGTATCACGACTTTCTCTGGTACCCGCTCGTCGGCCAGAAGCACATCCGTGACTTCCGCCGTACAGAGTGGGGAGAGCTATGGGACAGCTATGGTCGACAACAACATCCTAAGCAGCCTATGTCGCAGGTTGTCGTAAGCCAGACTTGATCTGGCAAGTTGTAAATTACGATTAGAGATGAAAGGATAACCCCAACCGCCGAACTAGGAGGATCTGATGAGGAAAAACCGTATTACAGCAATTGGAACCGCACTTATTGTTCTGAGCCAGGGATACTTAGCTATGCCTGTTTTCGCTAGCAACCGAGACCTCCCTACGGCAACCAGCGGAGCGATATATAGCATCATCGCTACGATTATTGGGGTACCGGTGAAAATCGCGACCTGCGCGGCACTGGGAGCAATCGGTGGAGCTGCTCATGGTGCTACCCTTGGGGAGAGTGAATTTATCCAAGAGGAGTTCCTCTCTGCTCTTCCTGATGCTTGCTATCCAGTGCTGAAAACAACCCCCCCTGAAATTGAGCCGTACCTGAAAGGGCCACAACCGCGCGAAATGCAGTGGTAGAGTTAGGAGCAGGTACGAAGTGGTGAAGCTTGAGGCCAACGTCAACGGCTGGCCTCAGGTCGGTTAGAAGTAGGTCTAAGACACCTGCGAAAAAGTTCCGCTCCGTATACCCCTGGATTCCGGGTCGCGGCCTCCGGCCTTGCCCGGAATGACGGGCTACTACGAGCGCCTGGCACGGGTTGACGATTTTGTTTCTGAGCAGTCCTTCGACTTTGCTCAGGATAAACTCCGCGAAGAATCTCTCTGAGAGACCCTTCGT